>JAISEL010000116.1 GCA_031264185.1 Deltaproteobacteria bacterium | reverse complement strand
ATAATTTTTATTAAACAGTATAAAAATATTATTGGGTTACTTTAGAGTCTCATTACTCCCTGGTATAAGCGGTCTCAGAAAAGGCTGTTTTCGCAAGTAATTATTTAACGGTTCCTTAGTGGCGTGACCGAAAAAATAATCCCTGGCCTAATTAAAGTCAGTCGGCCGTGATTATCTGTTATTTTGAAGTTTTAAGCCGGTCAGGAAAGCCCTTAAAGCTAAGGACAAGGGAGCCGGAATATCATCGTTCCGGTTTAAGGGCTCTAAAGCTGCGACCCGGCCGCCGGCCATGTCGCCGGCCACGGCCAGGGCCCAAGACTCAAAAGCTGTCAGCTCGCTAATTTGACCGAAACGGTAAGCGTCGCTTAAGGCCAAAGCGGCTTCCATAAAACCCCGGTAGCGGGAATTAGCCCACAGTCCGTCCAGTTCCGGATAATAAAGACCTCTTTCGGCCAGGCGGGCCTGAACTGACCGGTTTTTAAGTTTGCCGTTTTGCTTAAAAATAGCTTCAGTTACGCCTTCTTTAACTGCCTCAGCCGTCAGCTGCCCGACTTTTGTGTGTCCGCCGGAATAAGAGATCTGCGCCCCTTCTCCGCTGACCACAATGATGCTGTCTGTCCCGGTCCCGGTAGCCGGATTTAAAAGCCCGGTCTGGACGCTGCGGACATCCATTTCCCAAAGAGCCGCCGTTTTGGCTTCGGTAATATTGATTATGGCGCTGGCCATGGCCGAAGGGGTCAGGCGCCGGTTAACCAGAACAATAATATTGATGGTACCCGGTTCCAGATAGGCTCCTTCGTCGCTGCCGGCTCTTAAAGCGTTGCCTTCCACCCCGGCGGTGATTAAGCTGGTAACCGTCAGATCCTTATGTTTTTTGGTTGTTACGGCCAAGTTATTCAGATCGGCGCCGGTGCCCAGAAGGGCGCTTTTCTGACGGTCGAGCTTTAAGACCTGGTGAAGAATATCCAGTGACCCTTCATAGGAAAGGCGGTGGTAAATCGGCCAGGTCGGGGCAGGGGAATAGGAATTGCCGATGACTTCTATGCCGGTAAAAGCTCCGCCGGAAGTAGAGATGACATCCTGAGGTCTCAGGAAGCGGATTACTAAAGACCTGTGCACAAAATCCAGGATGCGGCTGTCAACGATGGACGCGCTTTCGACATAAGGAATCAGCAGTTTAAGGGCTTTGGAGGAAATAATCTTTTGGGGTCTGACCAGATTTTCAGCCTGGCCAAATTCCGGAGCGTAAATTGAGCCGGCCAACCAGGCCGAAAAATAGGTTTGGTATTCTTCGGCCCGGTCGACTAAGCCGTCAGGAAAAGGATAAACAGCTTTATCCTTGACCGCCGGGATGTTCCGGAAAGCTCTTTTTTTTAAAAATTCATTTACTGCCTTAAAGTCTCTTTCCCGAACAGCTATGGCTTGGGGATTCAGTTCTGTTAACAGCCGGCCGTCAATAGGCTCTGAATCTCCGTTTTTTAGACTCTCCGGAGTAAGCCCTCCGGCTTTCTCTATAACTCGGGCCAGACCTGAGGTTCGTCCTGCCGTTGCCCAACCGGTCTGGGTCTTTTCCAGGAATATGACGCGTTTTAGTTTTTCCGGGGCAATTTTGGCTACTTTTTCGGTCAAAATGTGGGTCAAGTCCGGATCTTCGGTCACCGGAGCCGCCGAAAGAATCCGGACCTGACTGAAAAGGCTGCCTAAAGTCAGAATAAATAAGACGGCTAAGATTTTACGCGCCATAAATCACCCTTATATACTGAGACCGAAGGCCGGAATAAACGGCCAGGGCTAAAAACAGTCAGTACGTATAGGCCACGGAGACAAAAAAGCTCCGGCCGGGACTGGGACAATCGTTCATACTCTCGTAATAGCGGTCAAACAGGTTCCTTATTTCGCCACGGATATCCAGATGCCCGTACTCGCGGAAGTCCAAGATTCTTTTCCTTAAAGACAAGTAGGCCGCCGTCGCCGTATAGCCGCTGCGGCCGGTTTCGTCGGAATTGCGGTATTCCGGGCCGTGATGGGAAAAATTCAGCTGGGCCGAAAGATTATAGTCGGATGGACAAATCGTCAGTTCAAACACTTGCCTCATTAAGCCGCCAATATCCAAACCGGCCTCTATTTCTAGCCCGTCGCGCTCAATATCATTGGCCCAATTACGGTACTCGTAAGTCCAGTGGCCGGTCGGAACGGACCCAATCCGCGAAATCGTCCTGATTAAAGAGTTTCCTTTAGTCTTCGGCGCGGGTATAGTCGTCGGCCGGCCAGGTCCAGTCGCTGCCGGGGGTGCCGCCGGTATAGCTGAAACGGGCCGAGTGGTTACTTTTGTCCATATACTGGTCCGGCGAGGGAAACGATTTATCCCCGGGGCTGCCTAGGCCGGACATACCGGGATAGTTAAAATCGGCCCCAAACCGATGCAGATCAATGAAAGTAACCCAGACATGTATTAACGGTATTGCGGCGGTCAAGGCCCGTATTTGCGTAGCAACGGCCCTGTCCGTTGTCGTAGTCTTTGAAACTGGTTCGGCTGTAGGCGGCGGAATAATCAAATTCAGCTTGGTGTCCGGAAAAACCGGCCAGGGCTTTAAAAGTATTAAAACCGACGACCCCTATTTCGGCTTTGGCCGCCTGGTTCGACCGGCCTTTTTTGGTGGTGACGTTAATAACACCGCCCACAGCTGCGGGAACCATATTGGAGAGAGGCCGGACCTCTGATATTTTCCACTCTTTCCACCGAGTCCAGACTTACGGCGGCCAAGTCATTCCCGCCGGTGCGCTTCTGAATCCTCTGAGCCCGGCTGACGTTTCCTGCCTCGGGCACCTTAAAATCTGAAATCCTTTTTCGGCCGTCAGATCGCCCAAATCATCGGCCGCAGTCAGTTCCAAATCCTCCGGAGAGATGACGGCCAGGCTTCCGGTGATAAGTTTTTTGCTTCTTGAATCCGGTCGGAGGTCGCCACGATATAATCAAGATTGGATTCGATTGCAATAAAACCGGATTGGATTGTTCCTTGACATAGTCAAGATTGGTTTCGGCCGCCTCCGGCGTCCGGGATTCGTGACTAAAGGCCGCCCGGCTGACAGTCCGATTAGGGATTAAAAACAGAACATGATCCTGAGGATCGGAAACCGTCCCCTTTTTTGGTCAAACATAAGTTTCTCCCCTTAAGTCTGTGACTGATGCTGACATTTTACTGAGTATTGCCACGGCACGAAATTCTGAGAGGATTAGCTCAAAGCCTGTAATATAAACAGTATTACAGCATTCTCAGAATTAAATGCCGAGGTAATAATATGACTTATTTTCGTCAGGGCCTTCTGAGGCGGTCCAAAGGCAGCGGGGTAGCGTACCTGCGGCAATCTTTAAAGGATAAGTTCCTGAAAAAAGTCACCTGTATTGCCCTGAATAAGAGCGGCTAAACCTCCTTAATTTGTTTTTTTAGACGTTCTGAAGTCAGTTTAATAAGTAAACCTTCAATTAAGACACAAAGCGGCTCCGTAGGCCACTGTATACTGGGGTTTATCCAGCACAAAAACCTCAGTCATAAGTTCATCGGCCAGAGCTGTGACCAGGGCTTTGTTCATGGCCGGTCCGCCGTCCAGCCAGAGGCCTTCGTTAAGTTCCGAGTACTTAAACATGGAGGCTACCCGCCTGGCCACCGACTCGTGAAGAGCTTTTACGATGTCCATTTTTTTGGTGCCTTTGGCCATCAGCGAAACTATTTCGCTTTCGGCAAAAACTACGCAGGTACTGTTTAAGGTGATGGATTCGGTGGCCGCTTGACTTAAGTCAGTAAAATCCGATACAGGGGTATCCAGGAGTCTGGCCACCAACTCAAAAAACCGTCCCGTGCCGGCCGCACATTTGTCGTTCATCTTAATATCGGTCACCCGGCCCTGTTCATCTAAGCTGATGCACTTAACATCCTGTCCGCCGATATTGACGATATGCCTGGCCGTCCGCCCGGACAGTTCAAACAGGCCGACTGCGTTGGCCAAGATCTCATCGACGGCCTTTTCGGCAAAACCGACCAGACGCCGGCCGTAACCGGTCGAGGCCACTTGACCCACATCCCTCGAAGTCAGACCCAGTTCGGTCAGGCCTTTCCGGGTCAGAATCTGGGCCAAAGACTCCTGACCCGGAGCGGTGGGTGTCTGACCATGCCATAAGATCTTCCGTCCCTCCGTCAAAACCACTTTTATAGCCGTACTGCCCAAATCCAGGCCGACGTTAACTGACACCCCTGACTCCTTTCAAACTGCTGGCGAAGGCTTCCAGTCTGGTCAGAAGATTAGGCCGGTCTTCGGCCGAATAATCCGTCTCCAGACGTAAATAGCGGAGACCGTGTTTTTTTAAAGTTTTTTCGATGGTTACGCTTTCCAAATCATATGGATGGCAGCCTTTTAAGACCGTAAAGACGACGCCCTGGAAATTAGATTCCTCTGTCTGGCTTAAAATATTATTGACCCGTCTTTCATTGTCCCCAAAAGTCGGACACAGGCAGCCCTGATGGTAGCGTCCGGCCAGAGCGGCCGTCAGGCCGAATTCGGACGTGTCTTCCAAAACCTGGCCTGAAGGAAAAACTCTCTCCGAAGAGCACAGATCGTCGGCTGCGATTCTGAGCCCGGCTTCCTCAATCAAAACAGGCAGTTTGAAATTCGGAAAAAATATGGGCGAACCGGCCAGAAAGATTCCCGGGGCCGGGTTTTCAGCCGGCCATAATTTTTGACATAAGGCCGTAACCTGATTTGACCAGGTGTCCAGATCACCTAAGAAAAAAGCGCCCATGACAGCTGAAAAATAGACAGAAGAAATCCGGCCTTGCCGTCTCAGGTCTTTTAAAGCCAGAATAGCCTGCCAGGCCCTGTTGACGGTTGAGACGGCCTGAAGTAATTCCGGACGTCTGATCTTTCGGCCAGTGAGGCTTTCCAGGAATTTTTTCAGTTCCAGGACCTCTTCCAGCCAGCGGTTCCGGCTTTTAGGCCTGTTTTTAAAGTGAGGCAGTTCCAGGAACATAAGCTCCTTATCATTTGCAGTCATATCTAAGGGGCTGACTTCCAGACGCATTTCCCAAAATTTGACCACCCAGTCGCAGGAAGAGGGAATGACCCAGGGCCCGGTCAAAAGATTGGGATCCAGGATAAGGCCGGTCAGGATGCCTTTAATGAGCGGACACGTTAAGGCCGGCCAGTTGTGGACGGAAAAAGAGGCCTCATTGAAGGAGCCGGAGGCTATCCTCAACGGCTGAAGTCCGGCGGCTAAAAACAGTTCCAAAGGAGCCTGATTACATAAAAGCCTGACGACTTTCCGGCCCGACCTCCGCTCCACCGCCCGGACGCTCCGGTCAGCCAGCTGGGCCAGAAAATAGTCCAGCTCGGGCCGGTAATCGTCTCTGGCCCGTAACCAGTCTAAAATCTGAGTCTCTTCGGCCTGGACCTTTTGGGCCGTCTTCCGGTACAGCCTCTCCCTGCGGGTGTCGTTGGGGCTCACGGTTTGACTCTTAGGGCCCTGGTTGAAAACCTTTGGGAGGAAAAAAGCTTAAAGCCGAAAAACCGAAGACTCAACGCCCCGCTGGACGGACAGGCTTCCAGACACCTTAAGCAGTCCACGCACTCTATGGTCTGAACCTGTGGGGCATTTTGATCAATTTCAGCCACATCCATCTGGCAGGCGCGGCGGCAGTTCCCGCAGCCGGAACAGAAGGTCGGCTCTTTGACCAGTTTCAGGGCGGTCAGGGGCCTCAGAACGTGGATTAAAGCCAGAAGAGGGCAGAAAAGACAGAACAGGCGGTCTTTGAAAAAGACCCCGGTCAGAGTGCTGCCGGTGACGGCGATTAAGGACAAAGAAAACCAGAATGTGACGGCGTTATCCAAATTCAGGGCCAGATACTGAGTTTCTCCGGCGAAAAGGGGTAAAATCAGCTTGCCGGGACAGATACTGCAAAAAGGCAGATAAAAGTCCGGCGGCAGAATGTTGGCCGTAATTAACGGCGGGAGGATGACAATACAAAAAAGAAAGATGTATTTTACCGAACCGATCAGGTTTTTCCAGTCTGGAGAAATATACCTCTCCCGGACCCCCAGTGTATTTCTCAGCCACGACAGCCAGTCCTGGATGAGGCCAAAAGGACAGATCCAACCGCACCAGACTTTGCCTAAAAGTGAGGTCAGAGCCACAAAGACCAAAAACCAAAACAGGGCTTCCAGAATTTGCTGGCCGGCCGCTCCCCCGGCCGCCAGACCAAAGCCGATATAGCCCTGAAGACCCATCAAATAGCAATACCCGCCGCAGCCCGGAACAAACGGACAGGCAAAACAGGGCAGGGCCGAACCTAAACGGATACCTATACGGCCCCCGTACATCAAGATTAAAAAAGAGACGTACTGAACGGCTAATCTGAGGCTCCTGACGCTCATAGGCCCTGAAACCTCCGGCCTTTGGCTGTCACCAGACCTAAGGTGCCGGCCAGGAATATGCCCATGACCAAAAAGCCTTTGTTATAGTCCAGTTGGCTGTAATAAGCCCGGTAGACCGGTAAAGAAAAGGAGGCCCTATCGCCGTTATCCAAAAAGGCCACCGAGACCAGGTCTGTTTTTCTGGCCGTATAGCCGCTCCGGGCCAGCCCCTGGCCGGGTGAAGGAGTGTAGACATACGGACCACGGCCCTGGAACCTGAAATTACCCATAACCACCTGATCTTCAAAGACCTGAACGAAATTAGGATTTTGGCTGAAACTTAAATCCAGAGGCCGTCCGACCTGGGCACGGTAAAAACGATCCCCTTGGCCTAACCGCCACTTTGGCCAGTCTAAAGACATCTCTGCAGGTACAGCCTCGGGGTCTGTCAGACCGGACTGCCCGAAAGTTGACATGATGGTCTGGGCGTAAAATGTCCTCCCGCCTGTCCGGGCTTTGGCAAAAACTTCCATTTTGCCGGATTGGCCGCCGTAGAACGTAAATTTCCTCTGATTGGGCGCGACTAATTTTTTATAAAACTGACCGGTCCCAAAAGCTCTGACCGCCCCGTCTTTTCGGTAAGGCGAGAAAAGAAAGATAACTTCCAGGTCTTCTGTTCCGGCCTGTTCCCGAAGATTGAGGTTATAATAGATTAGGTGCCCGCCGTCGGGAGCCTGGCTTTGGTCGGTCATTTGCCACCACATGAAATTCCGGTTGTCTCTGGCTGCGGCCGGACTTATGACGGCCAAACTCATCAGAACCCCAAAAATCAAAAGTTTTCCCATTACGGCCTGCCCCAAAAAAAATCCCGGACCACAAAGTGATCCGGGAGCCCATCATTCCTGAGATCTCAAATAAAATTATGATCCCTACTTCCCGTAAAGAATCAAACTGTCCAGGCAGGTCTTCTGGCTTGTTCTCTTTTTTCGCGGTCTTCCCATCTGTTGGACAGTGACACTCAGAGGCGAAAAAAGTTGCTTTCGCAGAACTTACAGCGACGGGCTCGCTCCCGCTTTCAACGGGATTCTCTATTCTCTCCTGTCGGAGCACCTGGATTTTAATCAGTCATGTATTAAATAATTAGGACCAGAACCTCCCTTGATGCCCCCGCAAAAGAGCAGCCGTACAGGGTATTCGTTTATAACATCCTGTATTAACAGAACAGTTAGAAAGGCTGATATAAAAATATGGTTTTGGCGAGTGCATCTCCAGTAGGTGAATTTGAATAAAAAGCATGATTTTTTATTACTGTTTGATTGCGGAGTCTTTTATTTAACAATATGGTAAATTAAAGAAAATTAGAGTCACTAAACCAAAAAAACAAGGCAATTAAAGTAAGACCTTTATAGCTTACTTGGGTTAAAAAAACAAGACACCCAAGCTTTTCAGTTTTATCTTGTTTAAAAAGCTCGCGGAAAAAGCTACCCGTTCCCGGATATTTTCCTGGCAAATGTTCCAAATTAATAAGGCGTTCAGATAAGTAAGAGAGAAACTGGTATGAAGAAAAATGAGCCTCTTATTCTAAATTGTTTTCAAGGTCGTAATTATTCTTAATAACAGCAATGGAGTAACTTCAGGCTTATAATACATATTTTTATCTCAGAAAAGTTAGCTATGAGTGGCTATTTAATGAATAATCACAACTGTGATCAATAATTTTACTTCTATATTATTGATTTTAATTACTGCTGTCTTAAAAGCGACTTAGAATTAGGAGATTTTTAACTAAAAAGACATAAGCTGCAATTCCAATCTTAGTTGTGACCACAAAATGGATCTAAAGTCTCACCTGCAGTTGGGCCGGCATTTCCATCTTCAATATTTTTAATATCTCTTTCTGTTTAGCAGTATAGGGTCATATACATGAAGATGATCTTTATAAACACCATGTATGATACATTTAAGCTATGTTATAAAATCAATAGAATTGTATTTTTGTTTATGGAATATTTTTTTGTATCTTAAGATACACTATTGTGGTTAAAAACGATAACAGCACGTGGCCATTGAAAGTTTCTAGGCTTTGGACTCCTAGCGGGAGCAATCTGGCGTAATTTTTGCTTGTGTCGAATATTTGCTCTGTCGTTCGCGAATAATAATACGGCAGTGCTCCGGCTTGTCCGTTTTCATTGACGAAATCATGGCAAACATGCCAGCTGCCTTGGTTTTCATCTCGAATTCCTCATCGGACATGGGTTTTTCAGGATCCTCACGCAAACCGAGATTTCTGATCCCTTCAAATTTTTTCGCTGTGTCAACTCCTGTGTACGCGCAGTCAATGCGGTCATTATGCAGCTTCACCTTATTCATTGTCATGAACAACAGTCTTTTGTTACAGACGAGACGGTTAGACGGCTTTATGACAGCGTCGCAATTTTGCGCCAGTAATTCCTTGTACAGACCTCTATTGGATATAAGTCTGTCATAAAGTTATGCCTGAGCTGAACAGTTCCTCAAGACTGCTTTCCGAGTTGTAACCCGCATCAGGCGCAGAATATCCCACATTGACGTTCAAGGACTTCAACTCACAGACCGTTCCTTTCAGTGCTGCGACATCAACGATATTGCCAGGAATCGCCCTATAGTAAATGGGGTCAAATGTCTCCCGGTCTGTTACGTAAATCAATCTTACTTCGTTTGCGGCATTGATTTTGGCTCCAGGATTGGGCCGTTGGGAAAGAAAACCCATTTTCAATGGAGTAGAAAAAATCTCCACTGGCCCGGCTTCTGAATCTGCCCTCCTCCAAATTAATAGAGCGACCCAGATAGACCGGGCCATTAACTTTTTTCCGTTCACCCTTGCCGGGGTGCAGATGGAAATGTAGTGGTTACAACTAATTCGGGGACTACAGATAAGGCATTCGGCTTTTTTCCTAAGTCAATTCCGTTTTTGGTGAGCAGTTTGGTCTTAATCCGCCTCTTCAGTCGGCAGCCGGCGGCTTCCGCAGCCGTAACAAATCCTGACTGTCCAGAGCATGAGTCTGTCCATTTTTCACAAAGGCGCAGGCTCCGATATTTCGGGCCTTCAAATCTAAAGCCAAAGAAATGAGGATGGGGTGTTGGGAGGCCCCGCCGTAGTCATGGTCCCGGATCTGGGTCAGCCCGGCCTGGGCTGACTTGAGAGCAGCTGAACTGTCTTTAGCTGTTTTCATCTCAATTATGTAACTGAGATCCTTATACTTGACCTCCATATCGGCCTGACCACGGTTTTTACTGGCTTCAGGACGGACATCTGCCCCGACTGACCACAGACAAGCCTGCAAGACGCTCCGATAGAAATTCTCGCCCTTTTTTATACGCAAGGAATCCTGGAAACTGACGGCCGAATTCGGCCCGGACAAGCCTCGCCGCGCTTTAGCCTGCTCCAGTGCCATCCCGGTCAGAACATCTTCATCCATCTTAATGGTAACTGCATCCCTATGGTTCCGAGAGGACAGGCCCGAGTACAGGCGCATAAAAACGACCAGCAGACCGGGGATATCGCCTTTTTCTAAATATCCGACCAGATCGAGCCTGGCATCCAGGGCCAATTCTTCATCAGCGTAAAGATTGTCCATGAAAAGAGCCGCCAGAGCGGACCGGACTTCAAAGTTGGGATAGTCCAAAGTGTAGGAACCGTCGCTGGCTTCCCGCAGGGTCAAATAACCGGCCTGATAAAGAAATCCTTTCGGCGGCGTGGCTCCGATTTCTCCCGGCGTTCTGGCGAAATTTTTGTCTATCCGAACGCCGGAAAACTCTTCCACCGTGAGTTTTTTGTCCAGGAGGAATTTTCTGATAAATCCGTTGGAGCCGGATTCCATCCAATGGTTATTAAACTCCCCGTCCCGGAAGAATAGAAGAGCGGAGAAGGGGTTATAGACCCTGGTCCGCCCGTCAAAGGAAAAACCGTCGTAGTATTCCCGGATACGCTCCAAAAGCTCTTTCTCGCTCAACCGCAGCTGTTTGGCCGTACTTTTCAGGTGCAGGGCGAAATTATCCTCCAGTTCTTTCTGTGTAAGCCCCATGAAGGCGGCGAATTCAGAATCAATGGAGATGTCCGTGAGGTTATTGAGAGGCGAAAAGACCCCCATCTTGGAAAACTTGGAAATCCCGGTTATGAAGACAAATTCCAGGCGCTGATCATTGGATTTTATTTTAGTATAGAAACTTCGCATGAAGTTGCGGGTTTGTTCAACCAGTTTAGGGTCATAGGTCAGTTCCCTCTGAATCAGACTTATGACGGGAGCGTCGTATTCGTCAATCAGAAGGACGATTTTTTGGGAGGCGGCCCTGCTGACATCCTTCAGCAAATTGGAAAAAGCGGTTGAACACCTGCTGCCTCTTAAAGAGACCTTATGCCGTTCAGCGTTGACTTCCAGGCAGGACATCAGAGCTTCTTTCAGTTCGTCCCTGTTTTCGCAGTCATCAGCCTCGCTTAGATCCAGATGAATGACCGGTTTGGGGGTGAATCCGGGGGAATTCATGAATTCCTGGGCCGCCAATCCCTGAAAAAGCTCATTCCGCCCGGAGAAGAAGGCGTCCAGAGCCGAGACGGTCAGGGATTTGCCGAAACGCCGGGGCCGGGCGCAGAAGACGACTTTTCCCTCCTCCGGCAGCAGGGGAAAATATTTCGTCTTGTCCGCATATACAGCCTGCCTGTCCCGCACTTCCTCAAAGGTCTGTATCCCTGTGGGCAGTTTCGGCAGTTTAGGGTCCATCTAATCTTCCTTTTAGTCATGACCTTATGATACCGGTGATACGTTATGGGCTGATCATGTAGATCTACTTCTATTATTATATTACAGCATTGCGGGTTCTTCAAACAGGAAGGGAGGCTTGAGGATTCCTGCGAACGGAGTTATCCAAAAAGCGGACCTTTTTTAGGTCTAAATATTATCTGTTTAAAAAAAATTACCGCCCAGGCCTTAGACCATAGCGGGCGGCGGGTCTTTAGAAGAAACAGTCCTCCCCCTCGTAGATACAAAGCAGCAGCCTTTCCATGGTCGGCTGATCAATGGCTCTGGGGTTGAAGAACGTACAGATATCTACAAGCGATCTTTCCGCGACAGCCGTCAGACTGGCTTTAAAATCAGCTTCGGGCAGGCCGTACTCCCTAAGGGTGCCCGGTATCTTGAGTCGGCGGTTTAAATCCCGGATAGCGGCTGCTAAACTGTCGCACAGACCTGAATTAGTTACCCCCGGCAGGCCCAGGAATCTGGCTATGTCGGCAAAGCGGACTAATGATGCCGGATCTTTTGAGTTATATTGGATGACGTAGGGCAGGAAAATGGCATTGGCGCAGCCGTGAGGCACTCTGAACGTGGCTCCGACTTTGTGGGCCATTGAGTGGGCAATGCCCACTAAGGCGTTGGTGAAGGAAAGTCCGGCCAGACACTGAGCATAGTGCATGTTGTTTCTGGCTTCGAGATCGCCTAAATACGACCTCTCAAGGTTATCGAAGATCATCTGCATGGCCATCAGGCCCGGGGCATCACTGAAAGAGGAGTGGGCTTTCGCCACATAAGCCTCAATGGCGTGGGTCAGGGCGTCAATTCCGGTGTAGGCGATCATGTGGCCTGGCAGAGTGTACGTGAGTTCCGGATCGACTATGGCGATGTCCGGATTTAACTGAAAATCGGCCATGGGGTATTTGATCTGGGTTTTAAAGTCAGTGATGACCGCACAGGCGGTCACTTCGGAAGCCGTTCCGGAAGTTGTCCCGATGCCCACCAGGCGGGCTTTGTTTCTTAACGGAGGAATGGTAAAAGGCTCCCGGATGTCTTCAAACTTGCACTCCGGGTGCTCATACAGGACCCACATGGCTTTGGCGGCGTCAATAGGCGATCCGCCGCCGACCCCGATGATCCAGTCAGGCCCGAACTCCTGGAGAATTTTGGCTCCGGCTAAAACCGATTCCACCGAAGGATCGGGATCAATGCCGTCAATGACCCTGGTTTCCAGTTTGGCCTGGGCAAGGTAACCGAGTATCCGGTCCAGCGCACCGGATTTTTTTAAAGAGCTGCCGCCGGTAACCACGACGGCTTTTTTGCCTTTGAGGTCCTTCAGATGCTCAATGGCGCCGGGACCGAAATAGATATCCCGGGGAGTGGTGAATCTGCTGCTCATAGAGATGCCTCCAGAAGGAAAATGGTAAAATCCCAGCCCCCAGCAATCGAAAAGCCGGTCCGGGCAATTTGGGCGAGACCGGACCGGCTGGCGGACAGAATAAGAGATAGCTGAGAGATGTAGTTCAGAAAAAAAAGGATCTAACCCCTAAAACCCCGGGAATGAAGATAGAAAAACTCAAAATGTGAGTTTTTCCTCTTATGACAGCGCCTCTTCTCGTTCCCGGGGTAAGGGATTATCTGTAAATAAATAGGTGTATGATTATTTTATAGAGTAAGTCCCGGCTTCCGTCAAGGGTTGGGGCCGTTTTTTTAAAAATATTTTATTTCCCTCCTTTTATAACCTATATTTTGACATAAATAAAGGTGAATTATCTGATAATTTACAGGAATGCCTAAGAGTGATTTTTGACTCAGGAGAGGCTTCGGGGGAAGAAAGACTGGACCGTTATCTGGACCGGGGCCAAAATAAAGGCCGGAACGGACATTAAGCCGTCCGGCCTCCTGGCCGGGAAATTTTTTTGGAGTCAGCTAAGACGAAAATAAGATTTGAACAAGAGCCTTTTGAGGACCTGTTCTAAGGGCGGACTTTTTACCGCTGCCCCTGGTTACGGATTTACCATTTTATTTTCAAAAAACCGGGCCACCTCATCAATGCTGGAAGTTCTGGGGCTGGGAGGCAGGCTTTTTAATATGTCTTTGCCGTAAAATTTGGTTAACAGACGGTGATCTAAAATGGCCAAAAGTCCCTGGTCATTTTCCTTGCGCATCAGACGGCCCAGTCCCTGTTTAAGAGTCAAGGTGGCCTCGGGCAGAAAGTACTCCTTAAAGAAATTGCCCCCGCTTTCAGTTATCATTTTCGTTCGGCCCTTGACCAAAGGCCGTTCCGGCTGGGGGAAAGGCAGCTTGTCAATAATGACTGTAGATAAGCTCTCTCCGGGCACATCGACTCCTTGCCAGAAACTGGATGTGGCCATGAGGACGGAATTGATATCGTGTTTGAACTCATCTAAAAGTTTGGCCCGGCTCATCTGGTTCTGGACCAGAAGAGGCCAGGTCAGGCGGCGCCTTAAAGCTTCAAAGGTATTATTCATCAGATAGTTGGAAGTGAAGAGAACCAGAGTCCGTCCCCTGCTTAAATTGACTATTTTTTCTATCTCGTCAATTATGGCGGCCGCGAAACCCTTGAGATCTTCATTGGGAGCCGGCAGATGAGCCGGCAGATACAAAAGGGTCCGGCCAGGGTAATTGTAGCTGGAGGGCATCAAATAGCAGGAGGTCTTTTCGTCTATGCCCAGCCCCTTTTGGAAGTACTTGAAGCTGCCGTTGGTGCTTAAGGTAGCCGAGGTCATGATGATGGTCTTATCAGTCCTGGTCAGCTGTTCAGACAGGTAAGGACCTACCCGGAGGGGCAGGGCCGAGATGGTCACCTGTTTTTTCTGGCGCTCGGCCTGGTAAACAAAGTTTGAGTCACCATAGTCGGCCAGAAACTTCATGGCTTTAGCCGCCCGGTCCAGTTTTTTGGTCAGCCCGGTCAGTTCGTCGCTTTGGTTTTGCTGTAAATCAGCTTCCTCCACTATCTGAGTTAAGCAGTCGCATTTGAATCTGAGTTCACTCAAAAACGTCTGAAACTCTAAATTCCAGCCCGGTTTGTCAGGGGTATAAAGTTCTGTTTCGCCCTTTAAATCTTTAAAATATATATCTAATCTCTCGCATGTCGATATAAAATTTTTAATATCATCTTCATATTCACTTATCAAAGACGAAAGACCGGCCGCCGTTACCAGTTCCCGTCCCAGATTAAAAAGAACAGTGTTAGACAGGGAGAAGCCGAAATGAGCCGTAGCCACAGCTTCTAAAAGATGGGCCTCGTCAAAAACCGCCGCCTCCCAGGCGGGCAGGATTTGGCCGATTCCTTCCTCTTTTAAAGACAGATCAGCCATAAACAGGTGGTGATTGACCAGGACCAGGTCCGACTGCTGGGCAATCCGTCTGGCTGCGGCTGAAAAACATTTCTTAAGGTGCTGGCAGTTCTGGCCGGTACAGTCATCCTGGGAGCTGGACAGATTCTCCCAGGGGATATGCTCCTTTATTTTATGCTCGATTTCCGTCCGGTCGCCGGTGGCTGAGGCCCCGGCCCAGTCTTCCAGGGACCTGAATGTTTCCAGGGCCTGAGTTTTAGTAAAAAGGTTTACTTTTTTTTTGAGATTAGCCAACTTTTTGAGGCACAGGTAATTGGACCGCCCTTTCAGAATGGCAACTTTGAATTGACCCCCAAAATACTGCCGGATAAATGGCAAATCTTTTTTGTAAATCTGTTCCTGAAGATTTAATAGGCCGGTGGAGATAATGGTCAGTTTTCGCGATAGAATGGCCGGCAGAAGATAAGCTAAAGTCTTCCCTGTCCCTGTCCCGGCTTCAATAACAGCCAGGGAACGGTCCTGAAAAGCCTGACTCACTGCCTCAGCCATCCGGGTTTGGGTTTCGCGGGACGTAAATTCGGGCCATTGGGCTAAAGGGCCGTCAGGCCCCAGCAGCTTTTTTATGTCAAGGAAGTTTTCGGACATCGGCTACATTTTAACCCGAGCCGGATTTTTAGCAATATTTATTTACCCATGTCCAAAAACCGGCCAAAAGCCCCGAATTCTGAGGCCTTTGGACGGCATTTGGATAATGGAGGGCCGTAAAGAGGGGATTACTCTGAGACGACGACTCTTTTGCCCATAAGGCTCAATACACCCAGAACCACCAGAGCGACGACAGCCACCCCGATCACGATTCCGACAGCGCTGCCGGAAGGGGTCATGGCCTCTTCTAATTGGCCTGCTAAGGAACTGATTTCCGCATCGGAAAGCTGGGCCAGACGAGCCTCAATTTCGGCTTGCTCGTAACCTAAGGCCGCCAGAGTCCCGGATACTTTTTTAATTTCCAAAGCCTGGCGAATAGTGGCCAGATCTTTAGATTTTTGATCTGACTGGTTAACGGTCGGCAGAAAACCGGCCACCGCCGCTCTGGGAGTCACTGCCAGGCCCATGGTCAGGGCCAGCATGAGGATAACCACCAGACGGCCGAATCCGGTTGTCAAAAGTTTTCTCATAATCACCTCCGGGGCCATCCAAAAAGCCCGCTCACCGCTTGATCACCAGCCTCAGGGGCTGGAGTGCTATTATTTCTAAATTTAATACCATTTTTTAAAATAGAAAACAAGGAAGAATTTTTAGGAGATCAAAGAAATTTTTAAAATAAAATAAGACGCAGCAGAAATTATTAATTATCTCAGAGGCAATTCGAGCCTATGAGATAATAATTAGCGGCCTATATAGTAAAGTTAAAATAATTAATTATCACAAAAATTATGTAATTAGTTGCAAAACCACAAATTGATAAACACCAGCCAAAGTCAGTTGAAGGTCAATCGGTTGAACCAAAAGAAATTTGGGCATTCCCGTGAATTAAAAAATCTGAAAACTGAGTTAATGTCAGACTACGAATTATTGCCGGTTGGCCAGGCCGACCATAATACAGTGTCATGACATTAGCAGGGCGGGAGCGAAGTCAGCAATTCTAATTTTGGCCGATGGACTACTGTAGGGTGGCACAAAATCTTCATTACTCAACCTCAATTGACCGCAATTGCCTCTCTCCCGTGAAAAAAAATAGCTGGATCTCAACTTCATCGGCAAAATTAGAATTGCTGGAGCGAAGTGCGGAAGTTTGAGCCTGCCTTTTGATGCAGTATTATCTGACTTTACGGAGGAATTTATGGGCGATCAATTGAAAACTCTGCCTATCGGCCTTCAGATCTACGAAGAAATTATCGGTCGCGGGAGCCTTTACGTGGACAAAACGGTTTATCTGGCCAAGATGATCGCCGGTGACGGTAAGGTTTGGTTTTTATCCCGGCCGAGGCGTTTTGGCAAGTCGCTGACGGTTTCCACTTTGGCGGCTTTCTTTTCCGGCCAAAAGGAGTTTTTTCTGGACCTGGCGATTGAAAAACATTGGGATACTAAATTCCCTTCCAAATTAGCGTAGACAAGAATCCAGCGATGCGGCAATGTCTGCAATGGCGTTGAAGTGGGAAAGAATATCTTTTTGTTGCTTGGTTAAAGCTTTTGTGAATCGACAACTTTCACCGGTGTGAACGACAATGATGCTTTCCAATTTGTTGAGTGACTTTTTAAGTGAAGTTGAATTCAAATCGATGAATTTTTTGAGTTTGCCAAGCATGTATGATCTTATTTGAGAGAAGGCGATGCCTCCGGCGTGATCCGGGAATTCAACGAAATTCTGGCCTCAATCCCTTTTGATGATTACGATGCGGCCCAATAAGAAGACTAAGCGGCGCCTCAGGGGATTGGATTTCGGCGAATTTCTCTGCCGCTCTTCAATTTATACGTTTCTCCGGGGGGCCGGTCTGGACGTCAAAGCCGAAGTTCACGGTCATCGCGGTCTGATCTGGCGGTCACCTATTTTGGCCGGGTCTGGTTGATGGAACTTAAAATCTCAGGCAAGGACGACGATGAAGCTCCTTTGGCCCAGAAGGCTTTAGACCAGATACTGGAGAATGGGTACGCCAACCTGTATAACCAGCCGCATCTTCTCGGGATTGTCATAGTCATAAACGATAAAAAGAGGCCATCACGGCCTGGAAATACGGAGCGAGGGCGGATTGACCTTATACGGATTCCTGCGCCTGTCATATTGTTCTGAAATTAATTCCATCGATCATTATCCAAAGAACAGAAGAGCTTGTATATTTTTCTTGACATCCCGGCTTTTGTCGACTATATTGAAAACGTGATTTTACCCATAAATATATACTAATAATTATTTTGGACAGATAGAATGATTAATTATTCTAAACATGCTGAAATGAGTTCGCTTTCAGGCCTTTTGTATTGGCATGTTTATTGCTCTCTCTCTCTCTCTCTCTCTCTCTCTCTCTCTCTCTCTCTCATAGATCTTTAGCCAACACTAAATCTTTTTATTCCCTTTTTTCAAAAAACAACTCAAAAGGACGTTCGAGGACTGCCCTTTCGGTCTACGGCTTTACCTTTAACTATAGTTTTTCTGCATTAATTTCAGGCTGTCGCGGTTGCGGCGGCCAGGATTTTGAAGCTGAGTATCGGGCTGTTTTTGGCCGTGGTCTCAATATTCTTAAAGGAGGTCTTATTATTTTGAGAATATTGGATATCAATTGATATTTTAAGTTTGTTGTATATTTTATAATTTATCTATTAATATAAATAAATGTATTAAAAAGGATGATTATATCAAAATCACCCTAACGTGAGGAATTTTCCATATGCTGAAGAAATTTTTACCCCTCTTTTTGATCGCTGCGTTTCTCTCTGCGGTTCCTGTCCTGGCGGCGGTGCCGGATGAGGCTTCAGCTGCCGAGTGGCGGAGAGCGGAAACGCTTTTGCTGAACAGGCAGGCTCAGGAAGCCTATCCCCTTTTTAACACACTGCTGCAAAGGTATCCCGGCCACAGCTCTTTAATGCTGGGTCTGGCCAGAAGCGCGGCTTTAACCGGCCGGTATGAAGAAGCTGAGGGCATCTACCGGGACTTGCTGCAAAAGTTTCCCGGAGATCCGATTCTTTT
>JAISEL010000073.1 GCA_031264185.1 Deltaproteobacteria bacterium | reverse complement strand
CCTTTGTCCACAGATGCCGTACTGGACTTTAAAATCCACTGCCCGGGGGCATAGGCAAAGCCCGCTTCCGAAACTTCGACCGCCTTTCCGGCTGCGCCTGGGTTTGAAGAAATAACCGGAGTCACTGATCGCCCCACCCTTTTTTCCTGGCCCGCAAAAGCAAATAAACGAAAGCCGGAGACCCTGCCAAAGAAGTCAGCAGACCGATAGGCACCTCAAAGGCGGATATGGAGCGGGCCAAGTCATCCATGAGCAGCAGGTAAATCCCGCCCATCAAGGCTGAAACAGGCAAAAGCCGGCTGTGTTCCGGTCCGACGAGCATTCTGGCGATGTGGGGCACTACCAGGCCGACCCAGCCTATTCCGCCGCTGACGGCCACTTGGCCGGCCACGATCAAAGCCACCAGAGCCACCACTGTCCACCGCAGCGTATCCACTTTAATGCCCAGGGCCGAGGCATCACTGTCTCCCAGCGACAGGAGGTTGATCTTCCAGCTCAACCCTAAAAGCCCTCCGCCGGAAATGACCATTATTCCGGCCATAAGAGCTGCTCTCTCATAGGAAGCAGCGCTAAAACTCCCCATCAGCCAGTAGATAAGTGCCGGCAGCTTGTTTTCCGGATCGGCTACGTAGGAAGCCAGACCAATTAAGGCCGAAAAAAAGGAAGACATGACGACCCCGGCTAAAATGAGGCTTAAAAGCCCGCCGCGAACTGAGCGGTGACTAATGGCGAAAGCTGCCGTAAGTGATCCGAACCCAAATATAAAAGCCGCCAGAACCATGATTTCCTCCCGCCAATTCATTAAGATCGCCAGGACTCCGCCGAAAGAAGCCCCCGCCGATACTCCGGCTATTTCCGGACCGACCAGCGGATTGCGAAAAACTCCCTGCATGGCTGCCCCGGCGAGAGCCAATCCCATACCGACCAAAACAACTAAGATGATTCGGGGCAGTCTCAAAATTTCCACCACCACGCGATTGAAGTCGTCCGGATCAATCGGTTCGCCGTAAGAGCCCGAAAAAAGAACTCCTGCTACATCCTTATAAGCAACAGGATAGCGGCCTATGCCCAATGACAACACCATGGTGACAGCCAAAACGGCGAAAAGAAACAGAAACAGCCAGCTGATTTTAGATATTTTCGTCATTTAAATTTTTTTACTGCCATAAATCCAGCAAACAAAAAAGACTTGCATATCAAATTAAATTTTGGTGCATTTACGGAGAAAACTTTATTCATAAAAAATCGCCTGTTTATATATTCAGCCGTTAAGCAATTTATTTCCTGCCTAAAGCAAATTTTAAGAAGTCTTTCTTGTTTATATTTACCCATCAATGAACTGCTTAAGTAAACCAGCAATGAACTGCTTAAGTAAACCAGGAAAAATTTATCATGATTATAAGCTTTATTATCAAGCCTAAATTTTAACTAAATGCGAACTTAAGACAGAACATGCCGTTGTCTTGCTGCAATCCATTGTCATCATTCGCCAACTTTAGGGCGCAATAATCCCTTTCATCGCTGAATAACTTTTTTAGCAAAAAGCACTTATCAGACTTCAGCGACAAACTGGAGATGAATCCTCAAGCATCATCTAGTTAAATATTAATGATATTTTCTATTTCGGTTCACTATGGCGGTACTTTACAGTCAGTATCATGGCTCAATTGGCTGCCATTTTTACTGTTTGCAATAACCCGACAGGAAGAGACAACTTTATCGTGACTTGGATGTTTCAAAAATGTTCTGGTGATTTTATCAGACAGTTCTGCCTTAAATCCCCAAAAAACAGTTCCCTGTTCCCAGCCAGGGTTTGAGAAATGATAGTTTAATATATGCGGCTTTTTATAGAAATTAGAGTGTGTTAAAACTGTAATGAGAGAGAGAGAGAGAGAGAGAGAGAGAGAGAGAGAGAGAGAGAGAGAGCAATAACCATGCCAACATCACTTATTTGGTCAAAATTCAGGCATTGGTTGGTATGGTCAGTCTTAAAAAACATTACAATATCTATCTTATAAGCTATGACAAATAAATCTGAAACAAAATAAGCCGTCTTTTGGGAAGTAGCAGAGACAACAAACCCAAAAATCTTCTGGCACTGAGGGATAATTATTTATTTTATAGGAACAAAATTAAATGTCAAGAGAAAAAATAGATCCATGGAAAATTTAAATCTGCAAAAAATTCCAACTCCTCCTGGTTATATTAACATTAAGTGAGAACAATTCATTTTTATTATTTTACCAATAAATATCTTATTATATATAATTAACGCAATATAAACTGCTTTTTTATGTTTATTTATTTATATTTTTTTAGCAATTTACTTTATAAAGTCAGATAAAAATTAAGACCAATATCATTGTTATCTAGGCTATAGATAAATTTTAACTGGACCAACCAGACTAAATTCTTGATTTAGGGATCCGGCTACGATTTGATATGCCGGCCTTCTCCATATCACTCGAATCCAAACGAAGTTTTCTTTCTGACAATTAAGATTACATGGTTAGAGCGGATAGAGCAAAATTAGGACCATTAGTTGAGGCAGCAGATGAGGCGTTTACTGGCGGTCTTGAGGAAGAAAAACCAGGGAGAGGGGCAGAAAAGAAAAGCCGGATTGCAGTGGCTGTAGAATTCTCCGAAAAGTCCGGAAAACTTGGACATATCAGGTTGGCGGTGATGCCGGAGCCGGACGCCAGCGCAGTTCATCACTCATCCCATTCATCATTAAAAATGTTAAATCTCATGCTAAAAAGTTGTTACCGATGGCTGGACGGGCTGCCTTCCTCTTTCCAAAGAGGATTTCTCAGTCGAAGTCAGAAAAGAAGGATGATGAGACGCTGCCACATGCCCATCTTGTTATATCCCTTCTAAAACGATGGATCCTCGGAACCTTCTAATGAGCAAAATTGAAAAATTTTTGACGCTGGAAAACACGGAAAGCGTTTAATGAGGCCTTTACTGTAAGCTTTCCGCACTGGAGCGGACAACGGGGCTCGAACCCGCAACCCCAAGCTTGGGAAGCTTGTACTCTACCAATTGAGCTATGTCCGCTTAACTGAAAACTTAAGCTTTTATTTATAGGACCAAATCCTAAAAGCTTTCAATTCCAAAGTGTAATTTCTACCCGAAATCGGCGGACTTGTCAAGAATATTCAAATGCCAATGCCAGAATAAGAATATAATTGATATCGTCACTAATACCGTCAACAAAATAATTGGACGTATACGGACTTTTAGTAAAAATCTATATTGTATTTAATAAGCTTTGTTGTGAGGCCGGTAAGTTACTCAAACATTATTCTGTTACCAGCTCTACTGAGTCATGTTCCGTCAACCCAGGCAACTACGATCAACTGGTAAAAATTCTAAATTCATTAAAAATAGATCAAATAAAATTTATAAATATTATCAGCAGCTAAAAAAATGTATAATATAGTTTTTATAGACTTTTTTGCTATAATAAACTTTATTTTTCCATAATTCACCGCTAGGATCAAAAATTACGAGCCAACCTTCTTCTTCTCCGGCCCTGTCCAAGTACCCAGCTAATTGCGCCAAACTTTCCTCCAAACGTTGAGTTTTCATGAAGCTTGACCTCAACAAGATACTCTCGACCTTGATAATGGCCGCCAAACCAACCGAGCCCTGGCCTTCAAAATATTCCCGGTGAACTATGGCCCCGCTATTAACCGCTTTTTGGAGGAAAGACTGCAATATAAAGGCAAATATAGCTTTATCAAAATTGAGAGCTACTAAATTTTTCAGACGCGGCCGGAATAAATTTTTCAAAATTATAATGCATAAATATACGTTAAAGACATGCTATTAATATATAATTTTACTATTTTAAGTCAATGAAATTTTATAATTGCTCAATTAAAAAATTCATAAATTTAGCCTGAAGACAGTAAAAAGACTTTATTTAGCTTATTAAATGCTTAATAAATTTTTTATTAATAATTAAGGCTTTTAAAATACTTTTTAATTATTTTTACCCATAATAAATTGCTATATAGTCATTATTTTTGTCAATATTAATTATATAAGGTCTTGATTTTGTTTGAATTTTGTGGTACAAATTTTCAGCTTTTTTTGAGGTTACATCACAACATCTTGTTGGTACTCACATGCAACCGGAATCAAAACCTGAGGAAAATTTTTCTCCGCTGAAAACTCTGGCGGCCGGCGCTAATGATTGCATTGCT
>JAISEL010000150.1 GCA_031264185.1 Deltaproteobacteria bacterium | reverse complement strand
GGGACAGAGCCGGCCGCAAGACCCTCGGAGATTTCCAATACGTAAGCCTTGGGCTCCAGTCCTATCTGGCTTTGACCGAAAAGCTGAATTTAGGCTTAGGGGCCTCCAGTCAGATGGCTCTGGCCAAAAACCTGGACAGCAGCGAGCAGTTCAACATCACCGGCGACCGGGGCGTCAAAGCCTACCGGGAGGCGATCAGCAGCGACAACGGCTGGCTGGTCGGCGCCGAACTCAACTATGCTCTGCCGTCTCCGGCAGACGGCTTCTCCCACACTCTGGGCGCTTTCTACGACATCGGCGGCTGGTCCAGAGCCAAGCCTCCCTACGGCCTCAAGAGTTCGGACACCTTGAAGGACATCGGCTTAAGCTACACGATCAACTACAGGGACATAGTCCTGAGGGTCAGGCTGGTCCGCGGCCTGGGAGAATATCCCTCCGAGCTTCGCAAGGAGTCCGACACCTACGTCTCCACAATCATGATGATGTCCTTCTGATTTGCGGAGCATTTTGGGAACGCGCCCCGATAATGCGTCGGACTGCCTGAGCCCTGGCTTTTAGTCACGGCATAGGTTAAAGATCCGGGACAGGACAGGTCCGGCAGCACCGGAAGCGAAAAACAGCCGGTTACCCTGGGCTGCCGGACAGCAGCTCCTGAGTAACCGGCTTCGGCTTTGGCCGGGGGTTGAGGTTGCAGAGGCCTTAGACCATATGCCTCTGCCGTTCTGCATTAAAAGACCGGACCAGTCGGCCAGCATAGAGCGCTGCCAGACGGCCTCGGATCCGTCGTCCAAAAATTTGCGGAGGAATGGTGACTGGCCGGGAAACGGATTAAGATGTCCTTGTCGTATGAATTCCGGCTTTTTTTCTCAATAAAGGTATAATTTTTTATCGGAGAAACTATATTATAAGACTGTCGCTGAAAAAGAACGTGAAGAATTAGGCCGCCTAAACCTGGAGGGACATAAAACTGTGAGGCTGACGTCAGACGGGCGATTAAGCGATTTTAAAAAAAACGGCCATGATCCTGAAGGCATGGAACTCTACAGGCAAGTCATTGGCGAAGATCCAAAATAAGTTTCCCGCATAGGGACCGCAAATCCCTGTGTCGGCTTTTCAGTCCTGATTGGTCTGCTAATGAACCTGCTGACCATGCGTAAATGGAAAAAATTCCCGGCAGGGCCTTGCCAATGACACCGCCGGCAATCAAGCGGTTTTTTCTGTCAAGGTCAGCAAACGGATTGCCGGCTCCCGGCCTTTTTTAATTTTAGCCGCCGGACTGTGGCTGACAGCGGCAAATAACATCTTAGCAATAGCGGTAAAACATAATAACTCGGCCGATAATTTTAACATTTTCCATTCGGCGCACTAAAGGCTTGTACTTTGAATTTTCAGGGCAAATCAGAAGGGTTCGATTTTTTTCAGCCCAAGAGAGGTACTTGAGCGTACATTGACCGGTCTCCTTTTCCAAACAGATGACATAAACGCGTCCTTCCATCAGATGATTCAGATCGTTTTGGGCTAGATCCGCTACAACGGTACTATTTTTCATAATGTACCGTTCCATTGTATCGTCAGGCGCTCGGAAGGCTTGAAGGCCGGAAGCTGTTGACCGACGGAGACTTGCTCCGTGGACAGCAACGTGACTTTTTCGGATGTCTTCAGTCACTTGGATCAAATCGTCTGAATCCAAAATCATTTGATCCGAGTAGTTTACGGGTAAAAAACCGCGTATTCTTAAGGCTTCGTCGCCCAGACCGGCGAACTTGTCGGTCTCCGGCACCGGGCTGCCGTTTATAATTATCCGGCCAATGTCCAAAAATTCTTCGTAATGCCGATCAGGATAACCCAATGCGGCAGCGATTTTGCGTTTTGTCTGGTCTTCCCCGTACCGGCGGCCGCTTAAAAGGTCGTTAAGGTAGGGAGCGGAGATGCCGGCTTTGGCAGCAAAAATCCTCTGGGTTTTTTCCTGCTGGGCAAAATACTTGAGAGATTCTGAAAAGATCCTGTCAATGCTTTTCATTTTGTACCTAAAAAACCGAGACTTAAATTTCCTGCTCAAACTTCTGATTTTTTACCGTTTCAAACTGATTATATCCGAGCCGGGAATCTGTTGTCAAAATTTTTTAGCGAAAAAAAATATATGGTTTTTATAAATACGATTAATTTCTAGCTTCTCTGGTATTATATCGCTTCTCGTATTCCAGCTGCGGCAGTCATGCCCGAGCTGACTTCAGCGCAGGTCTGCTCAACTCATCGCCAGCTTAAGTTCTTCTCCTGGTGGTCCTAATTCCCTGCCGGCCGGACAGACCGGCAGGGGCTAAAGGTGTCAAATCAGACTGCTTCGGCCATGTTCGGGAATTGAGCGGTTTTTCAGAAATTGGCCTCAAGCGGAGCTATCTTTTCATGATTCCCAAGCTGACCAGCTTATCCAGAACCGCATCAAACTGATCTAAATCCAGGATAGGCGGACCTCCGGGACCATGACCAGATTTAATGCTTCCGTCTGGCCTGACTTTGTAGTAAGAAAAAATAATTGAGTCGACGTTTCCGGTATTGGTATCGTGTTCGACCAGAAAAACGTAAGGCTGGAAAGAATCGCCTTCAAGGCCTAAAGGAATGGCGCCCACATACTTTGGACGCCAAATATCTCCCTCTTAAGTGGTAAATTCCTTTGGGACATAACCAAGCCCTTGGCAGTGACCGCAGACAAAGAACCCGTCCTTGTTCCGACGGTTCCGGATCAGATCAGCCACATTGCGGCACCAGGTCACCTGTTGGCAGTTTTGGTCGCGGCAAGCGATTTCATAGGCCATAATCAATGCCTCAGTTAAAAGATCAATGTAAAAGCCCGGACCGCAACGGCAATTTTTGGCCCGAGGATGAAAAAAACAAGATAACTGACATTTTCCAGGGGAGTCGGCGACAGAGCCTTAAACTCCAACCTCATGTCTTCCAGCTGGAACCGGACCGCAGTGCGGCCATCTGCGGACAGTCACTCCAAGCTAATTTCAAGAGCGGTTCAAGGGACTCAAATTTGATTATCTTAGCTTGTTTTTTATAAATTATTCCTAAATTGTTGTTATGGTTGCCCACAACATGTTGTGGCACCCAAAAAATTTAAACCTTGTATTTATGACATTTTTCGAGGCCGATTGCCTTTATTTTTTTGAACCTATTTTAATTTTTTCAATCATTTTTTTTTAGGGATTTTGGGGAGCAATTTTGATATGCAAATTGACAGGTTAAAAAAACGGTCATCTGTTGCGTCAGAAATCTTGGTTGACATTGTGGTTGACATTGTTAAAAAATTAGCTGATTTTTCCTGGATTACTGAGATTAATTAAGGGATGAGAAAAATTCTGGAAGTCGTTTATTGGTGTGGCATTCGGGATTAATGAAAGCAGAATTTCATTGGAGCGGGAAACGGGAGTTGAACCCGCGACTTCAACCTTGGCAAGGTTGCACTCTACCACTGAGTTATTCCCGCTCACTATTATTGGCCTTCAATAATTTGGCCAGCCGAATTCATAACTTGAGAACTCTACCCGATCACAAATCTGTTGTCAAGAAAATATTTCAAAATTTTTTCTCTGCCAGATGACGGATTTTTTTATCAAAAAAAGAGATAAAATGTATAAAATATAATGCTAAAATGGTTAAATAATTTCTTTGTTGAGATTAACCATAAGGTTTTAAAAGACGAGTTTTTTCAGGTTAGGTTTTACTTTTATTTGTTCAGCACTAAAGATATTTCCATTTTTTCCGGAAAACCCTATAATCTTCTCCCTGAGCCGATTTAATCATCAATAGCTGTGAGGTGGCAGTTGGCCGATAGTTCTGGGTCTAAACTGACCGGAATACTCCCTTTGGTAGGACCGATTTTTTTAGCTCTTCTGGCCGTAACCGGGGTTTTTGCCCGAGGTCTGGTCAACGGAGCTTATGCCGTATTATTTCTGTGGGGCCTTATTTATTTAGTGACCTCTAAAAATCTCTGGTGGCGAAAAGTTGAACCCCTGCCGGGGAAATACCTTAAAGGTCTGGGACTTTATTTTTTAGCCCTTTTATTAACTACTCTAACCGGCTCTGAATACGGACGGGGCTTTTTTTATATTGGCAACATAGCCTATCTTCTGGCCTGCCTGCCTTTAACCTGGCTGGCTTTAAGCCAATATCCCCGGCTCATCCGATATATGGCTCCTCTGTATGGGCTGGGTTTAATCGTGGCCGGAACCATGACTTTTCAACAGGCCGGTTACTGCTTAGACTGTGTGCGGGCTAAGGCTTCCTTAGGTATCATAGAGTTGGGCGCAGTTTTAGGTCAGCTGCCGCCTTTAATGATCGGGGCCTGGGCCATGGCGGTTGAGGAAAAAAATCGGACTAAGATATTCTTTTTTTCAGTAGTTCTGGTATTTTCTTATGCAGCCTTAATTAACAGCTGCTCCAGGATTACCCTTTTGACTACCCCGGTCCTGTCTCTTCTTATGCTGTGGGCCCACCGGAACTGTTTCAGGCCCCTGTTTAAATTGGGTTTAGTTGTTCTTATGATAGCGGCGGCGGTCGGTGTTTTATCTGATAGGAGAATTGTTGGACGCTTCCAGGAAATGTCCGTCAAGCAGGGCAATTACAATAATGATGTTCGGTTTAATCACTGGAAGCAGGGACTTAAAGTCTTTCTGGAAAATCCTATTTTAGGGGTAGGCCCCCGGGCTATTCCCAATGCTCCTCCCCTCATCCATCCAGACTTTCCCTTGGACCCCAATAGGCCCAGATCTAAGTACTACCATGCTCATCAGGTTTTTTTAACTGTGGGTGCCGAAAGCGGGGTAGTCGGTCTGGCCGGATTTTTCGCTCTCCACCTGGCTCCTCTTTTACTGCTCTGGCCTTCCAGGAAAAGTCAGGAGCCCATGGTCCGCTTTTGGGCCTGGGCAGCGGCGGTGGTGGCACTCCAGCTATTTTTTAACGGTCTGACCGACAGTATTTTCAGTTTAAAGCCTCTGATGTATGTTTACTGGACCGTGACCGGTACGGCTTTATGGGTCTGCAGTCGGGCACAGACCGGGACTTAGTTTCAGACCTGTTTTTTAGATTTAAGGCTCCGGATTGGCAGGTGACTCTTTCAGGTCAGCCTTTACGGTAATTTGTTTTACTCAAATCAGCCAAAAGGAGGTACTTGCTTAGGGTATAGCCGCTGTAATAAAAGCAAAGGGCCCAGGTGACCGGGCCGCCTAAAATTCCCAGTTTGCCGAAAAGCATCTTAAAAAAAGCCCACCCGCCTCTGGCCAGAGCCTTGATTGGAGTGGACGATCGGCCGGTTTGGCAAGCCTCTTTAGCCCACCAAAGAGCGTAAGTGTTCATTTTTTCCAAATACCTTGGCCAGGAGGAATAAGTATGATGCTCCAGACAACCGGTCAGGTTAATGACCGGCAGATTAAAGATCGGGCGTTCGTGTACCAAACCCTGCCATTTGACTTTGGAGCGAGGGAAAAGCCGGGTAACCCAGTCAGGAGATAAAGGGCCAAATCTTTGCCGGGTGCCGAAGGCCAAAGAACGTCTTTTGAGGCGTCCGGCCGCCACAATTCCTTTAGACACCAGAGTCTGAACCGATTTAGCCAGGCTGGGCGACAATCTTTCGTCAGCGTCAAGAAAAAAGACCCACTGGGCCAGAGAGTTTTCCAAAGCGAAATTTCTCTGGTCGGCAAAATTGTCTAAAGCTCTTTTTATAACTTTAGCCCCCGCGTTAACCGCTATTTCTTCGGTCTTATCGGAGCTGAAATCGTCAATAATAATGATTTCCCCCAAAAAAGAGCCTAAATTTTTGGCCCCGTCCAGGCAGGCTTGGATATTGGCCTCTTCATTTCTGGTTAAAATGAGAACATCAATGGCGATAATGGCGGCCCGGCCGGTCATGACCAAAGATCCATAAATTTAAGGCCAATAAAAAAAACAGGGGCCTTAATGAGTCTTGGTAATATTAGGCCGGAGGCTCTCAGATACATAAAAAATTTCCTTATCGGTTAGCCGCAGCCGGACCAATCCGTCCACTGTCTTCAAGGCTGGTTCCCGCATTGCCACCATGGGCTCTGGCGGTCAAGGGGACTACTCCATTCCGGATAGGCCGGCCATGGAATCAATTTCGGGCACCGGAACGGCTGCTTCATTTTCTGTTTGGACGGAAGTGCAGAAACAACCGGCCTCAGTAGTTGAGGTGATGTTTTTAGGATCGCCGGCCATGGTTCCAGGCTGCAGTAGCTTGACCGGCTCGGCCTAAGTAGTTGAGTGAGGCTCCCATGGGCTTCGTTAATTTTAAACTTTTAGGGAATCTGGAACCGAAAGGCAGGTCTTATCCTTCCTTTTCTTTCTGAACGCAGGAAAATCAGCCCGATGAGCCAATATATTACAAAATGACCGGTCAAGATCTTTGAGAGCCTGCTGTAACACCTGGTCGGGTGCAGCCTTAAGCCAGAGCATATATGGGGCATTTTTCCGGACGGGCAGCATAATGGTCGGTCTGGTGTATTTAATACGGGCTCTCTGCCTTAGCCAAACGCTCTTTCTTTGAGGCCAAAGCCTTGTTGGCTGCATCAGGCCAATCGTTGGGTCATAATTAGTTTTTTCTGGCTTTAAAAGCATAATTCAAGCATATTGAACACAGCGGATATCCGGAACTGGAGACCAAAATCCGAGCGGTCAGGGCCTTGCAGCCCCCGCCTTAGGGAGGTGAAGTTTTATTATATTTTGCATAAAACCGTCTAGGCCTTAGATTGGCTTAAATTACCTTCTTATGGACTTTTTTTATTTACTGTCCCTTCAGGGTTTTTGGCCAAAAAAATCCGACGCCGGGAATGAACGACTTTGAACCATATTTTTAAACCATTGGAAATATATCACAGACTTTCATTTTTGTCCCTTCCGCCTGTTCGTATTAAAGAGGGAAAGCGGCGGAAAGCATTATTGACGGTCAATAGGGGGTTTGTTAGAATAATTTATTTTATGGCCGGAAAATAAGCCCAAAAGGCTCTTTAACAGGTGATCATGGATTTGGGGGCTTTTCTGGAACCGGGGCTGTATCTTGTTTACTGTCAGACGGTCACCAAAATGTTCAGGCCGTGGGGTCATGTCCTTAGCCGACCGAACCGGCGTCTGACCTGGTTAGGTCAAAACGCTCCTGATGCGCCATGGATGAGACTTCGTCTGGAAATCCCAGGTTTTAAGCTTGAACCCGACGGCGCCTTATCAGCCCTGGCCGGGGAAAAAGCCTCAGTCCACCTGCTTGGTCCCATACGCTGTTATTGTTTCTGGTCAGCAAAAGAAGTCTATATCTGTAAGTTTGACAGCTTAACCCGGGTATTTTAAACCAAAACCGGGCCTTCGTTGGTTTTTTGATTCAGCAACAAACAGCAGGCTGTATTAGTTAAACAGGCTTTATTTTTGTTTACTAGTGTCTTTATTATAGTTTAATTACAGCTATATTATGTTTTAGCGTGCTTTAACCTAGGTAAACGCGTTTATTTTGTTCCAAAGATTATTTAATTTGTCTTCCCGGTTCCAGTCAGTCTCTTTGGCTTAAGATTTTTTTCGGCTAGTTTTTTTAGCAATGAATTTAGTTTTTTTTTATAAAGCCGATAAAAGTTAAGGAGCGTTATTGGTCTTTCGGACCGGAGTTTGGGAGTAACCAACTTTCCGGTCAGTTTACGGTCTGCTTGAGTATAATAGGCGGACTATTTCCCTCCCCGGACGGCATAAAATACCGGAGAGGACTGGCGGGAACTTCTGGGGTGATTTATGGCGGCTAACCCTCCTGTTATTGGCTTTGAACTTGGTGTCGGCGAATTCCGGATTGTCACTCCGGAGGCGGTTTACAATATTAAGGTCATCCCGGAATTGGTCAGGGCCAATACCGATCTTGGAGTTATCAGTCAAGGTGCTAGAGCCCATTCTCCAACTCTGCCTCCGCCGCCGGCCGCTGCCCAGAACCATCAGGTCGAGCCGGGTCCTCACCCGGATGCCGGTTTTTTCCAGGAAATCTCTCAGGAATTGTTTGACCGGGTCGGTCAGTTGGCCCGTCAGCTGTCGGTTTCGGTTACTGAAATTCCTGAAGGCGGTCCCAGTCTCTCCCAGACAGGAGCCGATTTGGAAGATGCCAAAGGCCAGTTGGAAGAGGTGGTGGAAATCACCGAAAAGGCCTCCATGACTATTCTGGATTTAGCCGATCAGATCCAGTCCGACATGGAAAATTTAAACAGCCAGATGGGCCTTTTAAGTAATTTAGAATCTCTTTTGGAAAAAGATAAGGCCGAGGTCCCGGAAACAGCAGACCAAGGGGAATTTTCTGAGGCCCTGACCGGGTTCGTGGCCAAATTTCAGGAGATGAAAGGAGCGGTCGAGGCTCTGGCCGGGGGAGTTTCGTCACCGGCTCCGGCGCCTTCGGCTTCAGAAGCGCCCCCTGCGGCTCCGGCTCCGGTCGTTAAAACCGTGGTTACCTTTGATTTGGCCGGTATTTTTCAGACCCTGTATGAATTTTGCACCAACGAGGCAGTCAAAGAGCATATTAAAGCCATGCGGGCCGAGTTTGAGGCCGGGGCTTTCAATAATGAGGCCGTCCTGACTTCTTTGTCGGAATTGGCCGAGACGCTGGAACAAGATGACGGGTTTTATAATGTCCCCATCCCCGGGATTTTAAAGATCCTTTACGCCAACACCGCCTCCGAGGCGAACAAGACCACGTTAAAGAAAATGAATCAGACGGCGGCCAGCATTTTTTTAGAAGCCAATCTGCCGGTGGAAGGCCAGACTCAGGAAATTGAGGTGTTCAAGGAAACACCGGCCGAATCGGTTGAAGCCGCCCGCCGGACTGCTGAGGCGGCCGAAGCCGAACCGGAGGCCGGCCAGGGGGAACCGGAGCTGTTAAATTTGCGCCACTTAATTCAGGAAATGGATCATTTTTTGCCGGCCATCTCGGCCGGAGCTGGGGGCGGCAGCGGGGTTTTTGTTTCCATCTCCAAAACCGACCGCGATGCTATTATTAACACGGTCTCATCTTCTGACAGGCTCATCAAAAGCACCATCACCCATCTGACCAGAATCATGGAGGCTCTGTCGTTCCAGGATCTCTCCGGTCAGCGTATCAAAAAGATTGTGGCTCTAATCAGCGATATTCAGGTTCAGCTTTTGTCGCTTCTGGTCAGTGTGGATTCCAAGATGAAAGCCCACAAAGATTCTCCATCCAAGGGCCGTCCCAAGGAAGAAACCGAAAAAGTGGCCCAGGCCGAAGTGGATCGGATGCTGGTAAAGTTGGGCGGCGAACCTTCGGATCTCAAAGGCCCCGGAGCCGACAACCGTCTCGATCAGGGCGCGGTCAACGATCTTCTGGCCGAACTTGGTTTTTAGTAAAAACGTATTTCCGAATGATTATTCATGTCAGCCGGGGATTTATTGATCCTTTGGCTCAGGCGGTTTAGGTGCCATATATGTGTGCGCGATTTTTGCCTTTGACGTTAGTGTTTCTTTTGTCTTTTCTGGCAGCGGCCTGCGTGTCTGTCAGCGGCCCGGGCTCCACCCCGGGGCTGACCGGACCGGAAGCTATTTTAGCCCGAGCCGACCAGGCCTACAGCCGGGGTGATTATACTCAGGCCAGTACTCTCTACAGTCAATATTTGGCTCAGTCGCCGGCAGGCCCCAGGCAGGAGGCGGTTCTAACCACAGCCGGCCTGGCCGCCGAAAGAGCCGGCCGCTATCTCCAGGCGGTCCAGCATTATCAGGATCTGACCTCAAGATTTCCAAATTCCCCTTATGCCCGTCAAGCCTCTCTGCGTCTGCCAGATCTTTATTTAGTGACCGACCGGCCGGCCGAAGCCGTCAGTTTAGCCGTTCGCCTGGAGGCGGCTGAAAAGGACCCGGGCCAGAGAGCGGCTTTAAAACTGGCCCAGGCCCGAGGGTTATGGGCTCAAAGTAAGTTTCATGAGGCCTTGGAGGCCTTTTTGGCCGTCAGAAACAGCAGTCCGACTAATTTAAGAACCCAGGCCGAGGAAGGGGTGGGAGCTTCTTTAAACAGCCTCACCCAGCCGGAACTTGGTGAAGTCGTCCGCCAGTACGGCCAGTCCTATCCCGGTCCGGAAGCGGCCTGGTTTTTGGCCTATCAGTCGGCCAAAGTGGGAGATCTGTCCACTTTTCAGGCCCAGACCCAGTACTTCAGGCAGTATTTCGGTTCTCATCCCTGGACATCAAGACTGGCCCAGCTGGAGGCTAATCCGGCATCGGCCAGGGATATGTCCGTGCCTGGGATAGGCTATTCCTATAAACCGGCTTTATCCGCACCGCATCAGAACGTTTTCCAGACTGCCGGCGGCTCGTCTGCCCTGCCCGGGCAGATAGCTGTCGCCGCCATTCTGCCTCTGACCGGTGATCAAAGCTCCCGCTACGGCCAGGATATCTTGGCCGGTTTAAGGCTGGCTCTGGAGGGCAGCGGCGGACGGGTCACGGTTCTGGAGATGGACACCGGCGGCGAACCGGCCAAAGCGGTCCGGCTGGTTCAGGAAGCTGCGGCCAGACAGGATGTTTTAGTCGGCGTGGGGCCTCTGGCCAGCCGGGAAGCTCTGGCTGCGGCCCAGACGGCTCAGCAGGTCGGCTTTCCTCTTATAGCTATTTCTCAGCGGCTGGGTTTAACCAATGGCCGGCCCTGGGTCTTTCGGATCTTTTTAACACCCAAGCACCAGGCTGAGGCCGTGGTCAGATATGCTGTCCAGAAAGAAGGTTTAAGGGAACTGGGCATTTTATATCCCAATGATCTTTACGGCCAGACTATGCTTGGCTTTTTTCAGGCCGAAGTTCTGCGTCAGGGAGCCATGGTCACGGTTCAGGATTCCTATAATCCTCAGCTTAAAAACTGGAATGAGGCCGTAGCCAGACTGACGGGCGGCCAGGCCGTTCGGCAGGCTTCGGCCAGTTATCAGGCCAAGACCAATTTTAAGGCCCTGTACTTACCCGATTCAGCCTCCGTGGTCAGCCAGATTCTGCCCCAGATGGCCTATAATGATGTCACCAAAATGGTCTATTTAGGTACGTCCATGTGGCTGACTCCGGACCTGCCGAAACAGGTCGGCCGCTATCTTTCCGGGGTCATCATTCCCGAGGCTTTTAGCTCTTTAAGCCAAAGACCGGAAGCCTTAAGATTCAGGGAAGCCTTCAGGCGGAGTGCCGGCCGGGAAGCGGACCAGTTTGCCGCTTACGGCTATGACGCCGGTCTGGCTGTTTTAACGGCTTTGTCGGCCGGAGCCGCCGACCGGGGTTCAATAATCAGGCTGTGGCCGACTCTGACCGTAGCCGGGGCCACAGGACCTTTTTCTTTCGATCCTGAGGGCGATTACCTGATTGAACCGGCTCTTCTGACCATTGAAAAATCGGCTTTCAAGCTCCTTAGGGAAGCCGGCGTTCGCTAGAAAAGCTTTTTTTGGCCGGGTCAACATTTTTTTAAGTCAAGGGGTTAAGATATATCACTAAAGATCTCAGGCGAGGTCTTAACATGTCAGGGCCAAAAGGCCCCTAGGAGGCTAGAACGTATGACCATATCCGATATCAAAGCCAGAGAGATCCTTGATTCTCGGGGTAATCCCACGGTCCAGGTTGATGTGGAACTGCTGGACGGAGGATTCGGCCAGGCGGCTGTGCCTTCGGGTGCATCCACCGGAGTTCACGAGGCTCTGGAATTAAGGGACAAGGATCCGAAGCGGTACGGCGGTAAAGGTGTTTTAAACGCGGTCAAAAATGTCAATGAAGTTCTGGCCCCGGCTCTTTTGGGTCAAGATCCGTTTAATCAGGCCGCCGTTGATCAGCTTATGATCGAGTTGGACGGAACAGCCTCAAAATCCAAACTGGGGGCCAACGCCATACTGGGGGTCTCCATGGCTGTGGCTAAAGCTGCGGCTGTGGAAGTTGGCCTGCCTTTATACCAGTATCTGGGCGGAGTGGGGGCGCGTCAGCTGCCCCGGCCCATGATGAATATCATGAACGGCGGTTCCCACGCCAGCAATAATGTCGATTTTCAGGAATTTATGATCATGCCCCTGTACGGGGAAACTTTCGCTGAAGCCCTGCGCTGCGGAGCCGAAGTTTTTCACGCTTTAAAAAGTCTTCTTTCGGAGGCCAAACTGTCTTCGGCGGTCGGCGACGAGGGCGGATTTGCTCCGGATCTAAAGGACAATGAAGAACCTCTGGAGTTTATCATAAAGGCTGTTAAGGCGGCCGGGTATGAACCGGGCCGGGATGTGGTCATCTGTCTGGATCCGGCTTCTTCGGAATTTTACGATTCCAAAAAGAAAAAATATATTTTCAAAAAATCCGACGGCTCGGAAAGAACTTCCGAAGAGATGATCAAGTTTTACTCTGAGTGGATCAAAAAGTATCCCATCTGCTCCATTGAGGATGGCCTGGCCGAAGACGACTGGGACGGCTGGGTTAAACTGACCCACAAGCTTGGCGATAAGATCCAGCTGGTCGGCGACGATCTCTTTGTCACCAATACCGAACGTCTGGCCAAAGGCATCCAGGAAAAAGCCGCTAACTCCATCTTAATTAAGGTCAATCAGATCGGCACGGTCACCGAAACTCTTCAGGCGATTGATTTAGCCCATAAAGCCGGTTATACCGCAGTTATCTCCCATCGTTCCGGGGAGACGGAAGATACTTTTATTGCTGATCTGGCCGTGGCTACCAACGCCGGACAGATTAAAACCGGCAGCTTAAGCCGCAGCGAAAGGATCGCCAAATATAACCGCCTGCTGGAGATAGAAGAAGAACTCGGTCTGACAGCTGTTTTGCGCAATCCTTTCTGACCTCTTTATTATTCCGGATATCCGGCCGGACTTAAAACGCTCCGGCCGGAAGCAGAAAGTTAACTTTTGCCAGAAAGCCTTTTGCTTTTACCGTGAATAAGACAGCATGCTGTATTTTTTCGGTAGTTTTGCCGGCCGTATACTGGCGTGCCAAGCCGCAGCTGAAGGCATGATTCATGACTCGGGGGTGAAGACCTGCCTCATGACAGTTTGCGACGGCATCTTTTTTTCAGAAGTCTTGTATTTGTATTATGAAATGATTTAACATAATTTTATATAAATAAACTGCATTCACAGTCTGTGCTATAGCCTTAAGTGCTGCTTTTTATTGAGCATCATTGTCTGTATTTTAAAGAGCTGTTTATTCTTTAATGATTTGCTCAGTAATATTGTTTTAATCTCTTTATAAGGCAGCTGAAGATTTATATCTGAGGTATCTATTATGTTAAAGCAATTTTATATATTTTTGATCGCTATTATTCACGCCTCTTCTGCTGCAATATGCATTGCTGATGATAGAAATTTTTCCATGAATTTTGATTTAAACGGCTTTTCTTCCATGAGTCTTTCTTACCGGAAAAATATGGTAAATGGCGGCTTTATGTTCATTAAAACAGTATCAAATGAAGATCAAATTGCATTTTTAAAAAAAGGTTTTTCTGTCCACGACTGCTGGGTGCAGGCTCGTATTGATGATTATCCTCCGTATTCAGAGAAGTGGGGCTGCTCTGTTTTTTCAAGTCCTTTTAAAAAGAAAGAATTGACAGTATCTGTATCTTCCAGATCCATTAAGTTTGAAAGTGGAATTATGCATTTGGATAATTTCAAGACGAATATGTATAATCTTTTGAAATATAGTAAACGACATAAATAATTATGCTTGAAAATTGAGATAAGAGAACGTATAATACGCATATAGAGGGTTTTCTTATGCCAATGCGTAAATACGTCACCGACCCGAAGAAATTGCT
>JAISEL010000020.1 GCA_031264185.1 Deltaproteobacteria bacterium | reverse complement strand
GGCAGCGGCCAATAGCTGTTCCATATTTTTTGTGCGGTACTTAACGCCATAATTTGTGTCGGCCTTAAAATTTTTCCGGGCCGAAATCCGCAAAATTAAGGCGGCTGAAGGAGTATTGTTCAAAAAATCTTTTCCATCGATTCCTAGATCCAAATACTCGCTAGTTTTATTACGTCTCCACTGGAACAGAAAATTTTGGGACTCGGGCTGCCATTGATCCCTCCCAAAGATCTATACTTGAGGGCGGTGATTTTATTTCTCAGAGGCCATAATTAGAATTGCTGGGATTTTTCAGTCCAATAAGCGGCTGTAGGACAGACCCAGGAAAAATCCGACCGTGGCGGCCAGATTAAGGCTCCTGACTCCGGGCTTCAAGGGGATATTATAGACAGCCTCGGCTTGCTGCACTATCCAGGCCGGCAGTCCCCGAGTCTCGGGACCAAATATCAGACCATCTGACTCAAAAGGTTCATAGGAAGAAAAATGACTCCCCTGCCGGGCGGAAGTGGCAATCAGACGCCCGCCGGTCCAGTTTTCTTTAAAAGAAGAAAAATCCGAAAAGATTTTTAAAGTCACCAGCGGCCAGTAATCCAGACCCGCCCGGCGGAGATATTTGTCTTCCAGGGAAAAGCCCAAAGGTTTGATTAAATTGAGAGTAAGACCCAAACCGGCTGACAGACGGGCGATATTTCCGGTATTGGGGGGAATCTCGGGCTCAAAAAGTATAATTTCCATAAAAATCCTAAAATCATTCAGCCAAACAGATGGCCCATTATAGGCCCGGCCGGAAAATTATAAAAGCGGCCGGCCCTTAGACTGCATATAATTTACTATATACATTAAGTATTTAAATTATATTGATAATTTATTTATATATGCTAATAATTATTAAATGATCTATTTGGCACTATTTTCCAGGCATTACATCTTAAAAATACAAAAAAGATGCCTCCCTCCCCCGTCAGCCCTTCCCAAAAATTATGACCTTTTCCGGGGTCATTGACAGGTCTGCAGAGTGTCCCTGAAAATCGGCGGCCGATGAACAATTCCATCTGCCCAAAGCCAGCCGCCGGCTTAAGCAGTCCATTTTCACTCTGAAAAAACTGACGAAACTTTTACGATTGGACAAAAATTCGGTAACCCCAGAGGCCGTCCTCCCAGTGAAGCTTAACTGTTCCGGACGATGATCTTTGTGAGATTACCACGGCCCTCTTGAAGAAAAACGTGTTTGGCGGCCGCTGAGAGGATCCCGCCTCAGAACCGGCTGCAGCCAGTCAGCAGTCTGACTGAAGCCGAAACCGGTACAGAGTAAGAATATTCGGTCCGCTTGCTCCGGCCCGAGGAGGAAAACCCCAAAGTCAGGAAAAATTACGAATGCTCAGTTGGAGTTTAGTAAGGAACAGTTTGACCGTCTTATAGTCAATTTGAACCGGCCGGCCCCGGAACGGTTCAGGGAAATCAAAAAATGCCGGAAAATCAGGCGGTTTGGGAATAAACTGCCGGCTTTGACGGTTTGCCGCCTATGGCTGGATGTGATCAGGAAACGCTTAAAAGCCTAACTTTATATCTTTCAAAATATCTTTCAAAAAAAAATTTAACATTTTATTAGCGCCGAGGCTCAGGTCGTTGTATACTGGAGTATGTCTGATTTAAAATTCCAGGTAAATATCAGCATAAGGTAAAGCCCATAAATTATATAAAACGATAGCCAGAGGGGATAGCCGGTTGTCATGGACTTCGCACGGCAGCTGTATTTACGCCGGCAGGACCGAACTTCTGTACAGCCGGCCAGAACCAAAAAAACTTATTTTCCTGCCCGGCCCCGCCTGTTCGGTAAATCTTTGGTCAGGACCTCAGAAGCCATTTTAAAAGGTAAGCAGGAGCTTTTCGAAGGACTTTGGATCCGTGACCGCTCAGATTATGACTGAACGCCGACTCCTGTCATTCATCTTCCGGTGAACGGCCTGGAGACCGAGAACATTGGTCCGGTTAAAAAAATTTGATTAGTAAATTGCGTTTGCAGACTGTCCCGCAGAGTTGACACCGGAAGAAAGCCGGATGAAAAACACAAGGCGGCCAAAGAGGCCACGGATCAGACAGAGGCCGGAAAATATGCCCTGAAATTTCAGAACCAGGGCCGCAAAATCAATGAAACCGCTCCGGCAATAGCCGGCCGTAACGACGGGCGGCGGGCCGGCAATTTTTGAAAAAGCGGAAAATTGGACCCTGGAGTCAGATCCGAGGGCAAAATACTGCGGGGTCCCGGATGTTTGAACCGGAGGACTTGGAAGCGAGACCTCAATAATTACCTCCCGCAAATGAAAAAGTTAAATCCGGCCCCCGGGTCGTGGCCAAAGATATAAACAGCCAAAAAAAATACAAATGATCGCGGGATATTAAGCGGAGGATCAAAAGTGACCGTGACTGCGAACGATTCCTTATTTTCAGCCGCTCCTCTTCTCCTGATTTTTAGTCAAACAGTGACATCTTTCAGTTCAAATCAAACCGTAAGCTCCCCTGGACCTTTATCGATGAGCCGCCGATGAGCCGTTTTGTTATTCTTGTCATTATTCTGCTGTCTCCCTTTTTGTCGGCCGCACCCAGGACTCAGGCGGCCGAGGCCAAACGATACCCTGTTTTCAGTAATTACAAAGAAATTCCTGGAGTTGACCGGGCCGATATTGAGGCCATTGAAGCCATAAAAACTAACAGATCGGCCATCCAGTTCGGCTTAAACTACTCCACCGAAGCTTTTCTGGACTCTGACGGGAAAATAGGCGGTTTTTCGGCTCTTTTCTGCCAGTGGCTGACGGAGCTTTTCGGTCTGACTTTTAAGCCCGGCATCTATGAATGGACGCCGATGATTGAAGGTCTGGCCAATAAATCCATATCCATGACTTCCGACCTGACGGCCACTCCCGAACGGCGGAAAGCGTATATCATGACCGAGGCCGTAGCCGAGCGGTCAATCAAGTATATGCGCCTGACCTCCAGGGAAGATCTGGAAATCATAGCTCTCCAGAGACAGCTACGATTTGCTTTTTTTCCCGGCACCACCACCCACGAGCAGGTCAGGCAAAATTCCCAGCAGCCCTTTGACTCGGTCATGGTCAATGACTATGAAGAGGCCTACAATGCCCTGAAAACAGGCCAGGCCGACGCTTTTTTTGACGAAAGCTGCGCCGAGGCGGCTTTTGATCAATACCCGGACATCATGGCCCATGATTTCTTCCCCTTAATCTACACCCCGGTCTCTCTGGCCACTCAGGATCCCGAGCTGGAACCTATTATCCGGGTCGTCCAGAAAGCTTTAGATGCCGGCATTATCCACCATCTGGTGGAACTTTATAACAGGGGTGAGCAAAACTACCGGCAGCACCGGTTTTCATCCAGGCTGACCAAAGAAGAACTGGTATTTTTGGCCGAACTGGCGGCCAAAAATCAGCCCATCCGCCTGGCCGCCGAATATGACAATTATCCGGTCAGCTTTTACAACAGGGAAGAAAAAAAATGGCAGGGCATCTCCTTTGATGTCCTTGAGGCCATAACAACTCTGTCCGGTCTTAAATTTGAAATCGCCAACCGGAGCGACTCCGAGTGGACCGATATCATGGAGGGTCTGGAAAACGGTCAGTATCAGATGGTCACGGAGCTGATATTTTCCAAAGAACGCGAAAACCGTTTCCTGTGGACGGCAACTCCTTATATGGTCGATACCTACGCCCTCCTGTCCCTCAGAGAAACGAAGAACTTCCGAATAAACGAAATCCTTTACCTGCGGGTCGGCCTGGTCAGCGATACCGCCTTTATGGAGCTTTTCCGGGACTGGTTCCCCGAACACTCCCAGACAGTGGAATATATTAACACTCTGGACGCTTTTGAAGGTTTGGAGAAGGGGGAAGTCGATCTTTTGATGGCCACCCGGAATTTACTTCTGAGCATGACCAACTACATGGAAAAGCCTGAATTTAAGACCAATATAATATTTAATTACCGGTTCAATTCCACTTTCGGCTTTAACATTAATGAAAAAATCTTAGCCTCAATTATCAGCAAATCCCTCCCCATGATCGACACCTACAGCATCGCCAACAGCTGGACGAGCCGGACATTTGACTACCGGGGGAAGCTGGCACGCTCCAGAGTGCCGTGGCTGGTAGGCTGCGCTCTGGCTTTGGTCGCTTTACTGGTCTTGTCGATCTGGATGCTTATAAGACGCCACCAGATCAATCAGCGGCTGGAAGAACTGGTCAGAAGCCGGACACGGGAACTGGAAACCCAGAGAGCGGCGGCTCTGGAAGCTTCCCGGGCCAAAGGCGATTTTCTGGCCCAGATGAGTCACGAAATCCGCACCCCCATGAACGCCATTATCGGCATGGCCGAACTGACCCTCAGGGAAAAACTGACTGACGAGGTTGAAGAGATGGTCCATAATATCAGTCAGGCCGGCAATTCTCTTCTGGGTCTCATTAACGACATTCTGGATTTTTCCAAAATTGAATCCGGCCGTCTGGAACTGGCTCGGGAACCGTATAATTTTGGGGAGCTTTTAACCGATGTCATCGGAGTCATCCAGCCCCGTCTGGCCGCCAGGCCGATTGTTTTTTTTGTGGAGATTGAAAGCTTTTTTCCACGGAACGTCATAGGTGATGAATTACGCCTCCGGCAGATTCTGCTGAATTTGCTGACCAATGCTGTCAAATACACCAGGGAAGGCTCCATCAGCCTCAAAATTTCTTCCGTCACTGCCGGCAATACGGCGGTCATCGGTTTATCCGTTTCCGACACCGGTCTTGGCATAAAGCCGAATGATTTAAGCCTTCTTTTCGGCAACTTCACCCGCTTTGACAACACGGCCAACAAAGGGGTGGAAGGAACCGGTCTGGGGCTGGCCATTACCAGAAATTTAGCCCGGCTCATGGGCGGCGACATAACGGTGGCCAGCGAATACCGGAAAGGCTCAACTTTTACGGCTGCCGTGACCCAGGAAATCGGCGACTACAAGCCCTTAGCCAGCTTTGACACTAATCCTGGGCAGATTTTAGTCATGGAAAATAATCCCTCAAAAATCAAAAACCTCTCGTTCACTTTAGACACGCTTAATGCTCAATATGTCCTGATCGAAAGCCCGGCGGCCATGAGAGACGAGCTTCAGAACAGCACATTCGCCTGTCTCATAGCCCCGGAGGAATATAGTGAAGAAATAGACATAATCCTGAATAACATTTCCAAAAAACCCAGGATAATCTATCTGTCCGAACGGCTGGAACATAAGGCGAAATCTCCGGCCGCCATAACCCTGACTTGGCCGGTGTTTTGTCTGACGTTAGCTAAAGCTTTAAATAAACACACCGACGGGCCGAAGAAAAAAATAACCAAAAACGCCTTCACCGCCCCGAACGCCCAGATTCTGGTGGTAGATGACATTGAAATGAACCTCAAGGTTGCCAGAGGTTTGCTGAAACCTTTCAAAGCCAACGTTGATACCTGCGAAAGCGGCTCTGAAGCCATCAGCCTGGTAGACCGCAAACACTACGATCTTATCTTTATGGACCATATGATGCCGGAACTGGACGGTCTGGAGACTACCCGCCGCATCCGCCAGCTGCCTGACGGCCGGGATGTGCCAATCGTCGCTCTGACCGCCAACGCCGTCTCCGGAGTCAGGGAGATGTTCATTGAAAACAGCATGAACGACTTTCTGTCCAAACCAATTGATCCGGCCAAACTGGAAGCCACCTTAAACCAGTGGCTGCCGCAGGACAAGATAATACCGAACGCCAATTAACTGATGCTGACCGCCCGGGAAGCTTATATTATTGCCCTGTTCCTGAATCCGCCGGACAAAACCCGGCCCGTGTCTCCTGTTGAAAGCCGTAAATTCAAGCCGTACGTAACTTGCGGCTGTTACAGCCGATAAGACCAAGGAGGCAGGGAGTATGAATAGGTATAAATTAATCCGGGATTCCAGGGCTAAAAGGAAAAGAATCGGACGGCTCATGTCAAATCTCCGTACTCTACGGTCAGAATCCGGTCCGCAATGTCAAAATAGCGCTCGTCATGGGAAACGGCCACCACTGTCCGGCCGGACTGCTTGAGCCGGGGCAGCATTTCCCGGTAAAAAAAATCCCGGAAGTTCTGGTCAAAATCAGCGGCCACCTCATCAAAGAGCAAAACCGGCCGCTACTCCAAAATGGCGCAAACCAGCCCCAAACGCTTCCTCTGGCCGCTGGAGAGGCTTAAGGCGGAAAAACCCACCTGATCGTTTACCGCAATCTTCCCGCCCAAGCCGACCCGGGCCAGTTCCTCCCGGACCCGTTCCAAAGGGGCGTTTAAGCCATAAACCCCGGGGAAGAGGTGAAAGTCCGGAAAAACCGCCGAAAAATAGGTCCTGTAATTTTGGGGTCCCAGAGCGGCCGACGATACCCCGTCCACCAGGATGTCCCCTTCCTGGAACCTGGTCAGCCCGGCCGAAAGGCGCATAAAAGTGCCCTTCCCACTGCCGTTGCCGCCCCGGAGAATGACCAGTTCCCTCCGGTCCAGATGAAAATCCCGGACTTTTATTAAGCTGAACCCGTCAGGAGCGCCCTCAGGGCCCGGATAAGTATAGCGGCCCTGAAGGATAGCAAGACGCCCGAGACTGCCGACCGGGCTCTGGCCGCCAGTGCTCTCGTCCCAGGCGGCCTCAAGCTCGGACTCAAAATCCTCCAGACTCCGGACAATAAAGGCCGCCCTGGCCGCCAAAGGCTGAAAGGACAGAAGGCCCGATTAGCGGCATGGCTCTGAACATGGTCATGGCCGCAATCCTCAGACAGTCCGTCAGGGGCGCCCACCCCGTCGGGGGCGGTTTGTCAAGGTGGGTTGTAGCGGTATGATAATTTTGGCAATTTGAACAAGCTGCGCTCTGAAATTGGAGATTGCGATGACGTTATATTACCCCGGCGGATAATTTTGATACAAATAAATCACCATAAGGTAAAATCAATAAAGAAATAGATTGTCATAATAATCCGCCGAGGTAATACCTGACTATTTAGTTCAGACTCTGACCGAACAACTTCTCTTAGCATTTTCTATTCCATCTGCTATAATATGTTCAAAGTGGTAACATCGCAAATGGAGGTGTCGGGTATGACCTTACCGGAATATATGAGAAAAGTTAGGCGCGGGATGGAAATGAGCCGACACGACTTGGCGAAAGAGTTGAATGTCAGCTTTACATCTATAAACCGTTGGGAGAACAAGCGGGTTGCGCCGAGTAAATTGGCCCGCAAAAGTTTCCTTGATTTCTGCAAGGCGTGCGATATACCTATCCCGCCGGAAATCATTGCAGAATGAGAGAAAGCGTAGCCTATATGAGACAAGCAGAAGCCAAACCGCGATTTTTATTTAATTTATAACTTCTGATGAAATTTGACTATCGGAACACAGGAGGGAAAAGCGATGACGCCCGAACAAAAAGCGCGGGTAAATATTGACAAAATGTTACTGGATGCCGGATATATCATTCAAGATATGAGCGAGTCTGACCGAACTGCCGCTCTCGGTGTCGCAGTTCGCGAGTACCCGACCAACAGCGGCGAGGTTGACTATCTTATCTTCATTGACGGCAAACCAGTCGGCATTATTGAAGCGAAAGCCGAAGATAAAGGCTTCTCGTTGTCCGTCGTAGAGGAACAGTCCGTACGCTATATAGTAAGCGGACTAAAGTACTGTGCGGAAATGCCGGACATACGTTTTGCCTATGAATCCACAGGGATAGTCACAAACTTCCGGGATGCTTATGATGAAAAATCTCGTTCCCGCAAGGTATTTTCTTTTCACCGCCCCGAAACATTGCAGGAATGGTTGCGCGATGCAGCCACGCTCCGTAATAAGTTACGCTCGTTCCCGACATTCGACACGAGCGGTTTCCGCAAGTGCCAAGTGACGGCAATAGAGAACCTTGAAACCTCTTTTGCCGACAATAAGCCCCGCGCCTTAATCCAAATGGCGACCGGAGCGGGGAAGACATTTACAGCGATTACCTCCGTCTATCGCTTGCTGAAATTTGCTAAGGCGAAGCGAGTTCTGTTCCTTGTGGACACGAAAAACCTTGGCGAACAAGCGGAGCAGGAGTTTTTGAATTATCTGCCGAACGACGACGGGCGGCTGTTCTCAGAACTGTATAATGTGCGGCGGCTCAATTCGTCGCACATACCGGGTGACACCAAAGTCTGCATCAGCACTATTCAGCGGATGTATTCCATACTTCGCGGAGAGAAAATGGGCGAGGACGCGGAGCAGGATAACCCGAATGAGCGCAAAGAAATAGGCAATCCGCACGATGTCACCTACAACGACAAATACCCGCCGGAGTTCTTTGACTTTATCATCATAGACGAGTGCCACCGCTCCATTTATAACATTTGGCAACAAGTGCTTGATTACTTCGACGCGTTCCTTATCGGCTTGACCGCTACGCCGGACAGCCGGACATTCGGCTTTTTCAATAAGAATATCGTCAGCGAATATACCCACGAACAAGCCGTGCTTGACGATGTCAATGTCGGGCGTGACGGAACGTATCTTATCGAAACGGAGATCAGCGGCAAGGGCGGCAAAATTCTCAAACAGATGGTTGAGAAACGCGAACGGTTATCTCGCAAACGCCGTTGGGAGCAG
>JAISEL010000043.1 GCA_031264185.1 Deltaproteobacteria bacterium | reverse complement strand
ATACGGGACCGTAACTACGGCGGCGCCTCCAAAAACCCCATCCTCATTTCTGTGGCCGTGGATTTGAAGGCCCGGAATATCGGGGCCTGCGTCTTTGAAAAAAACGGACAGACCCATGTCCTGGACAGTCAGGATTTGTTGCAGCTCCGTGAAACGCCGACTGAAGATACGGAATAAATCCAGGCTGCAAAAAAGAAAGAAGGTTTGATTGATAAAAATACATAATGATTTGTGCTTTTTTGTCAAGCCTGATTGTAGAAAATTTTATCATGTTCCTAAAGCAAAAGACGGATTATATGCTGCCAGAACTGCCCACTGGAATGCAGATATTTTAGGAGTTGCAGAAAAGGAATACTGTATAGCTGACAAGACTAATTATCTTCCTCTGTTGCCAGGGGGACGAAAAGTCGTCTTTTGTGTCCGGCCCAGCAGGCGCTTCGGAAAATCCCTGCCTGTCTCCACTCTGGACGCGTTTTACTCCGGCCGGAAAGAGCTATATCCAAGGTTTGGCGGCTCTGGAATTAATGAAGTCCCCTGAATTCACCCCAAAACCGGTCATTCATCTGGACATGAGTGAAATTGCCAACAGCAAAAGCCTGGAAGTTCTTGAAGAAAGATTAATCAGCCGTCTGAAATCCAACGCGGATCGTCATAAAGTAGCCGCCAGAGGGACCTATCCCGGTAATATTTTTTCCTGCCTGACAGAGGATCTTCATAGATCTTTTTCCCAAGAAATCGTCTTGTTGATTGACGAATTTGACAGCCCCGTTCTGGGATCTATCCAAAGAGAACTGACCTATGATCCGCAGCTGGTTGAAAAAACCCGTGACTATATGCGGAACTTCTATTCTTTAATCAAGGCCAATGCTAAGTACCTGGATTTCGTCTTCATCACCGGTGTTTCCAAGTTTTCCGGTATGGCGGTCTTTTCCACTCTCAATAGCCTTGTGTATATCTCAACTGGGCCTGAATTCGCCGCCTTTACGGGCCTTACTCAGGCGGAACTTGAGTATAATTTCGCCCCGCACCTTAAGGAAACGGCCAAGAAGCTTCAAATGAATGAAAAAGAGCTTTTGGAACAGATCCGAAACTGCTATGACGGTCTTTCTTTTGATGGTGAGACCAGAGTCAACAATCCTTTATCCACTCTGCTCTTCTTCAGCAAAATGGATTTTAAAAAATACTGGTCATGGTCCGGTTCCAACACCCTAATCCGAAAATTCCTGAAAGGCCAGGAACTCACGGTTGAACAATTTTCCGGAATCGCGACAGACAAAGATTTCGCCGATTCTCCAGGAGAAATTTGAGTTACACCCCCGGAAGGGCTTCTTTACCAGGCCGGTTACATGACCTTACGCAAAGATAACCAATCGCCTTCTTCCTTAACTGCCTTAGGCAAGAAACCGCAGGAGTCTCAGCTGCTCTGCCCGCCTTCGGTAACGGCCCCAAAGGTTAAACGCCCGCATTTGAAATCCGAGCCGTGACTGTACCTGCGAGCAAAGAATCCACGGAGACATATATGTGGGGGCCGATGGAGCAACGGGAGCGCCCGGCGCGATCAGACCGCCGAAGGCACTCAAACCGACCAGGGACCGACTATGGCGGTCAGGGCTTGGAGAAGACCTTTGGCTAAAATCAGGTCCTGACCCTGGCCGGCAAAAACCAAGAAAGTAATCTTGGCCTCAGAGCAGACCTTCAGGCATCGGCAGGCTGTTACTGCAGGGTGAGGCATGAAACAGGAAAACCACAAACCGGTCAGGGATATCCGGGGCAGGCTCCAATAAAAAATTGCCGCCTCCTGGGTTTGGGAGTTAATAAGGACAAGCCCTTCTTTCAAAGCTGCGTCAGGTCTCCCTAAGGTACAGACAATCGTAATACCATTTCATGTGAGGGAAAAGGCAGTTTGCTGACCGCCAAAGCCGGTCTCCGCATCCAGATTGCAGCTCTGGCCAGGAACCGGAGCGACAGGGATAACAGGTAAAATCACTTCTGCTCGGGTGCCCGGATTAAGATTCGGCTACAGCCGGCAGTGAGGCCATGATATGCAGCTGGCTTAACTTAAGGGGCGCCCGCAGCCGGACACATCCAGCCAGTAAAGGTCGCGGTTCCGGCTCACGTCCAAACCGGTCAGCTGCTGTTTGGAACTGCTGTTCTTTTTCCCCCAGCGGTAATCTCAAAGTTCCTCCTGAGGAAACCGGCTGCCAGACCTCTGGTGAGGCGTCAGGCCCAGCTGATCCACCAGCAGCTCCGAAACGCTTCCGACCCCGGTCAGATTCAGACCTTTTTCCCGGACAGCGTCTATTTCCGATTCTGGGGCCACAGCTTTTTTAAAGCCCAGCCGGGCCGCTTCCTTAAGCCGGTCGCCCAGACGTCCGGCCCGGCGCACTTCTCCGGCCAGACCGACTTCCCCCACCACCACCAGATCTTTCGGCAGGGCTTTATCCATCCAGCTGGAGGCCAGGGCCGCCACAATGGCCAGATCGGCGGCCGGCTCGCTGACTCTGGCTCCGCCGGCCACATTGACAAAAATATCCCGGTCATACAGCTTCAGGCGGACTTTTTTCTCCAAAACGGCGGCCAAAAGACTGACCCTGGCCGGATCTACCCCCAGGGACTGCCTCCGGGGCATGGCCAAAGAACTGGGGCTGACCAGAGCCTGAATTTCCATGAGTATTGGCCGGTGGCCTTCCATAATCGGAGATACGACCGAACCTGAGGCCCCGTTCGGCCGTTCGGCCAAAAACAGAGCCGAGGGATTTTTGACTTCCCCCAGGCCTGCTCCGGTCATCTCAAAGACTCCGGTTTCATTGACTGAGCCGAACCGGTTTTTAAATGACCGTAAAATCCTCAGCGGCCGGTCCCTCTCCCCCTCAAAGTACAGCACCGTATCCACCAGATGCTCCAAAAGCTTCGGTCCGGCTATCTGGCCGTCTTTGGTGATGTGGCCCACCAGCCACAGCGGCCAGCCTTTGGATTTGGCCAGATTAGTCAGCCGGGCTGCCGACTCCCGGATCTGGCTGGGACTGCCGGACTGGCTGCCCAGCTCGGCCACTTTCAGGGTCTGGATGGAGTCCACAGCCAGAGCGTCCCACTTTTCGGCCTGAGAGACTTCAATGATGCCGGTAACTTCGGTTTCAGCCAGAACGTGGAGGGTTTTTAAATCCAGACCCAGTCTTTCGGCCCTTAACCGGACCTGAGCCGCCGATTCCTCGCCGGTTACATACAAAAGCTTCCGTCCGTTTTTGGCCAGACCGGCGGCAGCGGCCAATAAAAGAGTCGATTTGCCCACCCCCGGTTCCCCGGACAGCAAGATAACCCCGCCCGGAGTCAATCCGCCCCCTAAAACCCGATCCAGTTCGGCCAGACCGGTGGACAGACGGACAGTATCTTCCGCCGGCACCTCGGCTAAGACCTGAGCTTTTCGTCCGTTCGTCCTGCCTGACCGGGGACCGGGGTTTATAAGATCAAAACTTTCCCAGGCCTGACAGGCCGGACAGCGGCCCAGCCAACCGGATACCTGATGTCCGCACTGACGGCAGATGAACCGGGATGCGCTTTTACCCAAAATATTTCCTTTTTTAGGAGCCCGGGCATAATTAAACTGTATTTCAGCCTCATTGTCCCGGACAGCCGGGGGTTCCCCCTTGAAACAGAACACCACTTAAGACCGGGCCAGTTTGACACTTGCCGGGGCTGCGGTCAAGGGAAGGTCCCCGACTTTTTCGTCTGCCGCCTCATCCAGACCGGGACCGAAAGCTACCCGGCGGCTGATGACGGCAGTATATTTAGCCAATAAATTTTCTTTTTTCTTTGGCCGGGGTATAATCTATGGTCATAATTTATAAGTAAGTTGCCTCCTCAGACCGATAATTATCCCCTTTGGAAGTAAGACTTATTTTTAAGTCCTGGACTGTTTGACCCGGGTCATGAGACCTGCGGCCCGGGAAAAGACTGATTTCGCCATGGGTTTGACCCGAATTTATGAAGATTACGCCGGGAGAATCCAAGGCTTTAGCTGCCGGGATGAGAGTCGGGGGCCTTTTTGCCCGTCTTCTTGACTTAGGAGCATGCGTGTATTAAAACTGGCCGCATGAGTAAAGAACGTTTCAAGCGATAAGACGGCTTATGGCGAAGCGGGACGCCGCAGGCGGTTTCCGGCTGTACTTCACGGATCAGGAGTTCAGGCCGGCATAGCAAAATTCGGGTGACAGCGTCGGCCCCGACTTCGGCCTGAGGGACTTCCATTTCAAGACGGCTCTGTATCCCGCCCCGGCCTAAGAAATTTGGCTCCTGAACCTTGGGACTATTATCAGCAGGCTGTTTTTAATTTTTTTACGACAGACCTGGGTGCCGGCGGCTTCATCACAGGCTGGAGCGGCAGCGCTTAAGCCAGGCGCCCAGCTCATGAGGCGCCCACGGTTTTTCCCGGGTTCCAGGACCTGTTCTTTCTGCAAGCTCTTGCCGGACGAGTTCGATCTGAAGACGCGGGAACAGGTCAGTCCGGAATGCGGTCCCCGGCCTGACCGGGAGGCAGGCGCCGCAGAGCCGGGGCACCGGCTCTCGGGGAGAAGCCGTAAGACCGGCCGCAGTCGGCGCTCTTCGCTGATCCCGTAATCCAGCTGTCCTAAGCTGCGGGATGATGAGAATAGTTTTTTCCAATTTTTCTACAATGGAACAGATTTGATTTTTCTTGATAATCCGAACCATTTCTGTATAATACTAAATTAGGGTAAAGGCCGAATTTTCCCACAGATTAGGTCAACCGGACTTTCTATAATCCGCCTTAATTTTTGTAATTTTTCTGTTATTTCAGTTAATTAATTTATTCTCTTTGTATTTATTAGTAGTTCGTTTGGGAGGCACTAATGGCAGAGATCACTCGTCGGCGCTCAACTCTGTCAGGTACGGTCAAAGATCAGTCCGGAGACAATTATAAGCTTCTTTTAGGAGAATACCTGCTTAAGGCCGGTCAGATAACCCGCGGTCATCTGGAGGAAGCAACAAAATGGCTTAAAGTTCACCCTCAGGATCTTTTGTCCCGTTTCCTTTTGAGAAAAGGCTACGTAGAAAATAACACTATTGCCAGTGTTCTGTCTCGCCAGTACAGCTACCCCATGGTTAACCTGACTGATCGGGAAATTCCGCCTCAGGTTTTAAGTCTGGTTTCTTACGATCTGGCCAAGCGTTACATGGTCCTGCCTTATCAGGTCAAAGACAGCAAAGTCTTAATGGCCATGGTTGAGCCCACTAACAGCAAAGTGGTGGAGGAGCTGACTAATCTGACTAAGCTTTCTGTCGTGCCGGCCGTATCAACGGAAAAAGATCTGGTCAATGCCTTTAAGACTCACTATAAAATCTCCGAAGCCGAAGAGGCATCCTTCTACCTCCCCTTGGATCCCAACGCCGTTGCCGAAGACACCGGCCCGGTCACGGTTGACAACCTGGGGGCCCTTATCTCCGACGCTCTGGACGACTTCGCTTTCGGGGAATCCAAAGACGAAGACATCTCCAGCGATACATACTCAGCCGAAAACAGCGCCATAATTAACCTGGCCAACCAAATCCTCATCCAGGCTGTCCAGGCCGGAGTGTCGGATATCCACATAGAGCCTTTTGAAAGGCAGTTCTATGTCCGCTACCGCATGGACGGCTCTCTTTACAAGCATACCCGGCTGCCTCTGGAAATCCGTAACGCTTTAATTGCCCGTCTGAAGATCATGGCCAGTCTGGACATTACCGAACGCCGGGTGCCTCAGGACGGACGTATCAAGCTGCGTTTGGGCAAAAACAAAGAGATTGATTTCCGGGTGTCCTCTCTGCCGACTCTGTTCGGCGAATCGGTCGTTCTCCGTATTTTGGATAAATCCGGCTTAAACGTAGATATGACCAAGCTGGGCTTTACGGAAAAAAACCTGGACCAGTTCATGCGGGCTGCGTACAGGCCCAACGGCCTGCTTTTGGTTACCGGCCCCACCGGCAGCGGCAAGACCGTGACTCTGTACTCCACCTTGAACCTGCGCAATACCGATGACGTCAAAATCTTAACGGCCGAGGATCCGGTCGAGTTTAACTTCCCCGGCGTGAATCAGGTGAACGTGGTCAAGGATGTGGGCATGACCTTTGCCAAGGCCCTGAAAGCGTTTTTACGGCAGGACCCTGACATCTGTATGATCGGCGAGATCCGGGATATCGAAACCGGCGAAATAGCTGTGGAAGCAGCCATGACCGGCCACTTGGTTCTGTCGACCCTCCACACCAATGACGCTCCGTCCACCGTTACCCGTCTGGTGGATATGGGCGTGGCTCCTTTTAACGTGGCGGCGGCTCTGATCGTCTGTTCAGCCCAGAGGCTCTTACGGCGGGTCTGCCCCAACTGCCGCCATACCATTACGAAACTGCCTTTAAACAAGCTGGCGGAAGCCGGTTATGACTCCAAAGAAATAGGGACGGTCCAGCTCTATGAAGGACGGGGCTGCCCGACCTGCAAAGGCACCGGATACAAAGGAAGGCTGGGGGTTTTTGAGGTCATGGAGAACACCCCCGCCGTATCCGACGCTATTGCCTCAAAAGTTCCGGAAAGCCAGTTAAGGAAAATCGCCCTGAAAGAAGGCATGCTGACCCTAAGGCAGGACGGTCTTTTGAAAGCCCAGCAGGGCATGACGACTCTGGACCAGGTGCTGGAGAAAACGGTTATCCAGAAAGAATCCCTGCCTCACTATCTTCTGAATCCCGATGAGCAGATTTTTGAGAACGGGGACGTTATAATTAAAGAAGGCAACACCGACACGGCTTTCTACCGGCTCATCCAAGGCTGCCTGGAAGTTTACAAAGGCCAGAACCTCATTGCCGAAATTTCCCAGACCAATACCTACTTCGGGGAAATGAGCGCTTTGGTGGGTTCCCGCCGCAGCGCCACCATCAAAAGCCAGGGCCGCTCCATTGTCAAAGTTTTTCCGGGCGACAAACTCGGGGAGGTTTTGGAAAACTATCCGGATATCTCCAAGCAGATAATCGACACCCTGGTTTTAAGGCTCAACGAATCCGGCAACCGCTTGTCGGAGATGATGCAGAACCGGATAGAACTGGAAAGGACCTACGTTAACCAGCTGTCTCCTTCCATCGCCTCGGCCGGCGGTTTTCCCGGCGGTTCCCGGCCCATAGCCAGCGCCCCCAAGGGAGGCATCGGCAATATCGCCACCTCCTCGAAACCTTCGGCTTTAGCCAAACTGGCGGCCAAAAAAACCGAGGCCGCCAAACCGGCCGGCGGCAACGGCAACGGGGCCGGCAAAGGGCCTGTGCTGATGGCCAGACCGGTCTCGGGTCAGGATGCGGCCGCCGGCTTAGCCAAATCGACCCTGATTCCGCCCCAGGCTCAGACGGCCCTGCCCAGACCCGCAGCCTCTCAGCCCAAGCCGGTCTCGGCCGCCCTTCCGGCCGCTGATATGACCAGAAGCTCCTTTGTCCGAAATCTCTTGCCGGCCGATCAGACTCAGCAGCTCCGGGTCATGCCTGATTCGGCTCCGGCGGCCAAAATACTGAGGGAAGTCCGGGATGTGCAAAGATAGCGACCCAGGCCCGGTAAAGTTTGACGGCCCATCCGGCCGGCCGGACCTCTTACCATTTAAGGGACCGAAAAAAAGCCTTCCGGCTGTTTTTTCGGTCCTTTTGATTTTATTGACAATTTTTTTCTTGCCGGCTCTGATCCCGGCAGCCCGGGCCGACGGTCCCAGGCTCATGGCCGCCAGCTATCCGGTCTGGCTGTTCACCCGCTATCTGACGTTGGGCCGGGATTATTTCCGGGTTGAACTTCTGACAGATCCGGCCACCGGCTGCCCCCATGAGTTCGCCCCCACGCCGCGTGATTTAGAGCGCCTGTCCCAGTCTAAAGTCCTGGTTAAAAACGGTTTGGGTCTGGAGACTTTTTTAGACCGGGCCATAAAAGTCGCGCCCAAAGACATAATTATTATTGACGCCAGCGCCGGCCTCCCGACCCTGGCTCTGACCTGGGGCCGCCTGGATTTAGGCGACCGGGACAGTCAAAGGACCGCCCCCCAGGGCAGTTTGGAATCCTTATCGCCCAATCCCCATATTTTCTCTTCTCCCAGATTAGCCGCCGGAATGGCCAATAACATAGCCGAAGGCCTGGCCAAAGCCGATCCCGACGGAGCCGGCTTTTACCGGGAACGGGCCTCGGCTTTTCAGGCCGATATGGACTATATTTCCAGCTTCATAAACTCCTTCAGTCGCAGCCGGAAAGGCTACAGGCTCATTACATCCCACGGGTTCATGGATTATCTGGCCCAGGACTTGGGTCTGGTTATTCTGGCCGACATTGAACCGGCCCCGGAAACTCCGCCCTCGGCGGCCCGCTTGGAAGCTTTGGCCGGTTTAATTAAAAACGGAACCATCAGCGCCGTTTTAGCCGACCCTTACGGGGATCTCAGTCTGGCCAGGACATTAGCCGGCGAGGGCCGGGTTCAGGCCGCAGTCATAGATCCGGCCGCCTCGGGGCCGGCCGAACCGGAGCCGGACTATTACCAGAAAGTCATGAGGGAAAACCTCATAATTTTAGCCCGTCTTCTGCCGGCCAATGCCTCCCTGCCGGAGACCGAAGCCAGTTATCCTGATCCCGGTGCCCCGTGAAAGCGGCGGTGGAACTGACCGGAGTGGGGGCCGCCTTAGGAGAGTTTGAGGTTCTGAGAGATGTTACGGCCCAGGTGCCCTGCGGCCGGCAGACCGTAGTCATCGGGCCCAACGGCGGCGGCAAAAGCACTTTGATGCACTGCCTCCTTGGACAGCTGCCCCACACCGGCCGGATTACCTTCGATCCCCTGAAGCCCAGACTCGGCTATGTACCCCAGAGGCCGGATTTTGACCGGTTCCTGCCCCTGACCTCCGGCGAATTTCTGGCCCTGGGCCTGGCCCGAAAACCGGTCTGGCTGGGCATATCCGGAGGGATTAAAAAAAGGATTGATGAGGCTCTGGAACTGGTTAAAGCCGAAAAGCTCTTTAAAAAACCGCTGGGCGGCCTTTCCGGCGGCGAGACCCAGAGGATTCTTCTGGCTGCGGCCCTTTTGACCGAACCGGACATCTTAATCTTAGATGAACCGGCCACCGGGGTGGACGTCTACGGCGAGCAGCTTCTATGCGAACTTTTAGACGGCTTTAAGGACCGTTTTACGGTCATCATGGTCAGTCACGATCTGGCCACCGCCAGAGCCCACGGGGACTGGGTCATCTGCCTTAACCGCCGGGTAGTGGCCCAGGGACCGCCCCTGGATATATTTCAGCCCGGCATCCTCTCAGCTACATTCGGACTCCACCAGGGGCTGATATTCGGTTCGGAACAGGAACCTCCCATAAGCTCCCCTCTGGTCGGGGCCGCCTGAAATGATCTTTGAGCATCTCTACAGCGCCCTGGCTGTCTTTTATGAACCCCTGTTTATGCGCCGGGCTATGGCGGCTCTTTTTCTTCTGTCATGGGCCGTGTCCGGAGCCGGAGTTCTGGCCGTCAGCCGCCGAATGGCCTTTTTCCCCGATGCGGTGGGTCACTCGGTTTTAGCCGGTCTGGCTGCGGGCGTGGTCTTAAACCTGGATCCTCAGACGGCAGTTGCGATTTTCGGTCTTTTACTGGGCCTTATGATCACTTTTCTGACCAGAAGGGCCAAGCTGGCCTCCGATACTTCCTTAGCTCTGGTCTTCTCCGGAGCCGTAGCTTTAGGTCTGGCCCTAATCAGCCGCAATCCCAGAGCCACAGCCGGACTGACCCGCTGGCTGATGGGCGACATCCTGACTGTGGGAAACGAGGAGATTGCCGCTTTGCTCGTTTTAGACATAATCGCCTATCTAATATTTTTTCTGTTCTATAACCGCCTGATCCTGTCAGCTGTTTTTCCGGCCGGTCTAGAAAAGACGCCCTGGGCCGATTATCTGTTCGGGGCTTTTTTAGCCGTCGTCTCGGTTCTGGCAGTACAGGTGGTGGGCGTGCTTCTGGCTACGGCCTTATTAGTCACCCCGGCTGCGACCGGGCGGGTTTTAGCCGCCTCGGGCCGGTCGTTTTTCTGGCTGGCCCTATTTTTTTCCCTGGCTGCGGGGCAACTGGGCCTGTGGCTCTCCCGCCGTCCGGAGGTCAATACCGCGACCGGAGCTACGGTGGTGCTGGTCAGTCTGGCCTTTCTGGCTCTGGCCTCTTTATTCCGTAAGCTGAGAGGCCGGATTTAGCTTTTCCAAGCCCGAAAATAAAAAAAGCCCTAAAATAAAGCGGCCGGGGTTTTATCCCCAGCCCGCTTCACTTAAGGCAAAAAAAGTAGTTCAGACTTTACCTTAAATCATTTCAGATCCGGCGGAAAAAGAGAATTGTCCTGAGGTTTGCCGTTGCCTGAGACCTCTTCCGAATCATCGTCCTTTTCACCCAATCTGGCCACATCCACTACAATCTCCCCTTCGTTTAAACCGATAAGCTTCACTCCCCTGGTCAGACGGTGCTGGGATTTAACCTCAGACACTTTAAAGGCAATGAGACGTCCGGTCTGGGTGATGATCATTAGCTTATCGCGATCGTCGACCTTAAACACCCCGACCACCCCGCTGGAGGCCGTGGTTTTGATGGTGGCGCTTCCCTGCCCGCCCCGGGCCTGAATGGAGTATTCAGTAGCCGGCGTGCGCTTGCCGATTCCGCCTTCGGTCACAGTCATAAGCTCTTCGGAGCGGTCCTTGGAAATGACTTCCATAGCCACAACTTTATCCCCGGATACTAAAGAAATGCCTTTTACCCCGGCGGCCGAACGGCCCATGGAGCGGATGTCATCTTCCTTGAAGCAAATAGCTTTGCCTCTTCTGGTGGATAAAACGACCGAATTAGAGCCGTCGGTCAGACCCACGGAGACTAATTCATCTTCATCGTCTTTTAAAGTTATGGCAATGATGCCTTTCCGCCTGGGGTTCTGGAAAGCGGCCAAATCGACTTTTTTTACAATCCCGGCTCTGGTGGCCATTATAACAAAACGATCCTTTTCAGCCAAATCATTTATTGGCAGGACAGCGGTCACCTTCTCCCCGTCCGCCATGGGCAGCACATTAATCATGGCCTTGCCCTTGGACGTCCGGCTGGCATCGGGCACTTCGTAAACTTTCAGCCAGTGCAGCCGGCCCCGGTTGGTGAAGAACAGCAGATTTGTGTGGGCCGAAGCCACAAACATCAGTTCCACAAAGTCATCGTCTTTTTTAGCCGCCGCCGCTATGCCTTTGCCGCCTCTTTTCTGAGTTCTGTAGACCGAAGCCGCTGTCCGTTTGATGTAACCGCCGTGGGAGATGGTGACGACCATCTCTTCGTCCACTATGAAATCTTCGGGGTTATAGCTGACCGGACCGGAATCGGTTATTTCCGTCCGGCGGGGATCGGAAAACTCGCTTTTCAAAACCAGAAACTCTTCTTTAATGACCTTATTCAAAAGCGCCTCTGAACCTAAAATGGCCCGGTAGCCGGCTATGTCGTTTAAAATAGCCGCATACTCATCTTCAATGGTCTGGCGTTCCAGCTGGGTCAGTCTTTGGAGGCGTAAATCCAGAATCGCCTGAGCCTGAATCTCAGTCAAGCCGAACTTAGTCATGAGGCCGGTTTTAGCTTCAGCCGGGTTTCTGCTCTGCCGGATTAAGGCGATGATGGCGTCAATATGATCTAAAGCCAGGCGCAAACCTTCCAGTATATGAGCCCGGGCCTCGGATTTGGCCAGCAAAAATCTGGTTCTTCTGGTCACCACATCCCGCCGGTGATCCAAAAACTGCTGGAGAGCCTCTTTCAGGCTTAAAATCCGGGGCGACTGGTTGACGATCGCCAGCATGATGATCCCGAAACTTATTTCCATCTGGGTCAGTCGGTAGAGCCTGTTTAAGATGGTGTCGGCCATGCTGGTCTGGGAATTGCGGATCTCCATGACCACCCGCATACCGTCGCGGTCGCTTTCGTCTCTTATTTCCTGAATGCCTTCCAGTTTCTTTTCTGAGACCAGTTCCCCAATGGCCTCAACCAGTTTGGCTTTATTGACCTGATACGGCAGCTCGGTCACAATAATAGCCGTTCTTTTATTTTCCAAAGTCTCCAGTTCGGCTTTAGCCCTGACCCGGATAATGCCTTTGCCGGTTTCATAAGCTTCCCGGATGCCGTCCCGGCCCAAAATAAAACCGCCGGTCGGAAAATCCGGCCCGGGAATATGGCGCATCAGTTCGGCGATCGTAATGCCCGGATTATCTATTAGAGCGGTCAGGCCGTTTAAAATCTCGGCCAGGTTATGGGGCGGAATGTTGGTGGCCATGCCGACGGCGATACCGGCCGAACCGTTAATCAGAAGTCCAGGAACCCGGGACGGCATAACCTGCGGCTCTTCCAAAGATCCGTCATAGTTGGGCGAAAAGTCCACTGTTTTTTTGTCCAGATCGGACATAAACTCATGGGCCAGTCTGGCCAGGCGGACCTCGGTATACCTCATGGCCGCCGCCGGGTCACCGTCAATGGAGCCGAAGTTACCCTGACCGTCGGCTAAAGGGTAACGCATGGAAAAATCTTGGGCTAAACGGACTAAAGTATCATAGACAGCCTGATCGCCGTGGGGGTGATACTTACCGATGACATCACCGACGATCCTGGCTGACTTAAGATGGGGCCGGTTGTAGTCATTTCTCAGCTCATTCATGGCGAACAGTACCCGGCGGTGGACCGGTTTTAAGCCGTCGCGGGCATCGGGCAGGGCTCGGCCTATAATTACGCTCATAGCGTAATCAAGGTAAGAAGTTTTCATTTCTTCTTCAATATTAATGTTTTCTAAATTTTCAACAAAAGAATCGTTTTTTTTCATTTAAGATCCGATGTTTGGAGAATAACAGCAGAAATTTGAGAACACTATACATTGAAAAGGCCCGGTCTTAACTGCCCGCTCAAAAGGTCTATTATAACCTGATCCCTCTTAAAAATCCAGGTATTTTTTCAGCCTGTCCTCAATTTGTTGATAAATGTCTTTTATTTAACCCAGGAAATTGTGTTCGCGTTCGAACGGAAGGTTTTTATTCGAGGTAAAGGTGATATTTTCAGCTTATTTAACTTAATAAAATGGTAAAATAGAATCTATTTCTTTAATTTAAAAAGATCTGTCTCCAACCTCGTTAAAACGATTCGAGACTCCGGAGCCGACAGGGACCCTAAAATACCCCTAATGATTAGGATAGGGGAGAACCGTTCCTGTTTTTATTTTGTTTATCATAATTATTACCCAAGGCAATAAATACTCTGTCAGCAAATCTACTTAAGCCAGTTAGAAATAAAAATATCCGCCAATAGTATAGCGATACTAATTAAAGTACTAGTAACAACTGACGAGTGGAAATTTTTTACAGACAATTATTCTCTAATCTGCTGACTCAATTCGGACATTTTGGACGTAAGCCCAGTCTCAAGATTTTCCATTTTGGACTCAATTTTGTCTGTTCTGGAATTAAGCTCTGCCTTGAATTCAATATTTTTTGACGCAATGCTTTCTACAATGGTTTTCAGATCGAAACCTGAGGCTTTACTTTCCAATTGGGTTTTCAGATACCCCGCTTCGGTTTCGAACTTCCAAGCGCGGTAAAAAACGCCGGCGCTTTTTCAAATTCAGCAGCGGAGTCAGGAGAGCCCAACGGATCCAAGCCAGGATTTAAGAGGCCTTCGCTGAGTTTTTTGGCATTCGGCTCTTCAGACATGTTTTCTTCCGCAGAAACATTTATTGAATCCAGAATACCCAGAAAATTTTTCTTTGTCAATAAAAAGTAAAAAATTTTAGTTCCAAAACCCGTTTTGAGGTCTGAACCACCTTTAGCAATTCCGGAACAAGCTCCCTCATTGTTTCGGCCTGATGAATGAAAAACCGTTCTTAAATTTGTACATACGCAGACTTAATGCTGCCGCTGAATCCTGTCTTTTCTGTTTTATGGTCCGAGAATTTCGGATATTTTTGCTGTAATCTTAAAGCAATTTAAAAGCTCTTTTACGTCAAAGGCCAAACCGCAAAATGATATGCCATGACCGGAATATATGCAGTCGGCGCATGATTTGGAGCAAGAGTCCTGTGAAAAGCTGAAGAGCATTTTCCTCGGCTTCTTCATCGAGAGGCAGCTTGACAGCAGCTAGCTCCTGAACATCTGCGGCGCAGAAGTCACCGACGGTTTTGAGCGGATCAACTTCAGCCGGCAAAGTGAGACCGAATGCCTGCAGCTGACCCGGAAGCCCGCCATAGGCGCTCTGCGGCCTGCCCGTACGAAAGCGATAATTCCGTTACTAACCAATACCTTTGCATCAAAGTCGACAATCCGGATATTTTGAATTCCTTCCCGCGCAGAGTCATGATGATTTGCAGAGACCAGCCCATAACAAAAGCCATGATTTTGTCTACGAGGATGACTTCAAAGATCCAGCGGCCAGACACAAGGAAGTGACCGGTCAGGCGCCAGTCTCCTGCGGGAGTGACAACAGAGAAATTTTAATCTCCGTCGACGGCATTGAAGTCCGCATCCTCTGCTATTTGAACGATGGAGTCTTTGATGAAGCGGCAAAATAAATTTTGTGCGACCGTCATTCGGCAGGGCAGAAAGCGCTTTCGTCCAAAAATTCCGCCAAACACTTCTCGGATGACCGCGATTCTTACTCGTATACGCCCGCAGCGCCGAATAATAGCACCTGTTACTCTTGCAGCGCACTTAGCAAATGACCGTCATATACAGTAATCCCGGCAATTACCCGCCAGGTCATAAGAGACGCCGGGAGACCTTTCAGCTCCAGCTATTATGAGGGAATATACCGAATTTCCCATTGTTTGATTTTTATAAGATTTTCATAACTATTTAAGTGTGCACTTTTTCTGTCAGCCTCTTTACTGAATGCTGCTCTATATTTTTCTGTTCAATTGGAGTTCCCTCCTTCTTCCTGAAGGTACAGGGCATCATGGAACAATATTGGGGACCGCAATAATTGCAGTCATTAAATCAGCATACAGGAATAAACTGTCTTTTCTGGATTTTTATAGCCGCAAAAAAGGCATTTTTAAGCCGGAATTGGCAAATGCTGACAGCCTCTGCCTTTTTGGCCATGACTTTTAACAGAAGCGCCGTAAAGCCCCGGCCTTCAGGCCTTAGATGTAAGGAGCGGCGCTTACAAAGAATAAAATGGTTTTTACCAAAAATACTGCGTGCTGACCTCAAGCCGGCTGCTGGCAAGCCGTGTCTGCCTGCGGCGGATTGAAGCTTAGTGAAGCTGGAAGCCGCCGAGGAGACCGTAACAGGTAACGTTTCCGGCTCCGGGTGAGTCCCCCCGACTTTAGGCAGAAGAGGATGTCAATTCACCTTATTTGGTTGGCGTCTTTTGGCCGAAAGCAGTCATAAGTCTTAAACTCCGGCTAAAATCAGCAGAATCAGTTGCTTTTGGCCAGACGGCTCACAAAATTCAAATTCAGGTACAGGTCCCCCCGGCGAGCTTCTTTGGGGTCATAGGATCCGGCCCCTTTTAGCCGGATCTTTCCGGCCCGGACCATTTCCGGGCTGACCTTAACTTCCAGATGACTGAACTTGTCCGCATGACCGGTGCCGCCGCAGCGGGGACAAGGAACCGGCCGGTAAACCGAACCCTGATTCAGCTGGGTCAAAGTCTGTCCCTGACCGAAACAGCGCGGACAGACTTCTTCCGAAGTCCAGGGCACTGCTATTGTAAAGGCGCCTTCTTTTTTAACCAGGGCCAGATCATAGAAAACGTCCAGACCGTTCCGGGTCCGGTTAAGAAACTGAAAAGGCGTCCGGCCCGGAAGATCGCCGCTTTTTTGGTGGGACCGGGCCTCGGACAGAAGTTTTTGGTACGCCTTATAGGCTGTCTGGAACCTCACGGTGTTTCCGCCGTTCGGGCTGCTGTCCGGATGGCTCTCTCTGGCTGCTTGCCGGAAAGCCGCCTTGATTTCAGCCTCAGTCGCTCCGGCTCTGACGTTTAGCTCCTGGCAGGACTGGATGTTGTTCATGGCGGCCTCCTAAAGTTTTCTTTCGCCAGGATATTAAGCAACTTTTGGGCCAACCTTAAAAAACTAATGATTTCAGTTAGTTACCATCTAAATTCTCTATCTCGGCTTAGATTATGTGAATCTCAGTTCACACTTTAGGCCTTCAAAAGCCTTTTACAGGAATTTCAGGTTCATATTTTCCTGAAATTTGGTCCCGCCCGGCTCTTTATTCGGCAGACTATGGCCTGATAAAATGTCTTAGTTTAAAATATTCAGTAATTACAGTGTGTTACTTTATTTATTACTGTAAACTTTTGTTCACACCGAAAGAACATTTCTTTCCAAAGTTATTGATAGATTTTTGATTCTGTGAATTTTAATTCACACATATTACGGAGCTAATCTCTCCTGGGCCTCGGCAGCTTTTCTCTCTGCCTGCCAGTCTTCCTGTGGTTTGACCTGCTCATTATTAAGGGACAGAAAAAACTCTTACAGCCAGTTACTCAGTTATTACAGATAGTTACTTATAAAAATATCCTCTCGTCTTTTATTCTGGCAGACAAAAAACTACTCTCCTCCCGGCCATTAGCCCAGAATATTTGGTAAAAATAGAAATATTATAGCCTTAAGCCTAAAATATAACTCAAAATAGCTTCTTCTTTTTGTTTATGATGAAATTCCGGCGGGATGAAAGAAATAAAGACCCTAAAAAAGCCGCCTCCTATCTTGGAAGCGGCTTGAAGAGCACTAAAAGTGACTTTATTAACGGAGCAGAGTCAGGGCCAGAGATGACAGACTGTTGGCCTGGGCCAGCATGGAAGTGGCGGCCTGGGCTAAGATGTTGTTTTTAGTAAACTCGGTCATCTCCGTGGCCACATCCACATCCGAAATACGGCTCTCGGCGGCCTGGAGATTTTCAGCCTGAATGGTCAGGTTCTCCATTGTGGCCTCCAGCCGGTTGGCGATGGACCCAAGGTTGGCTCGGATAACATCCTTTCTGGTGATGGCCTCGCTGATGGCCTCAAGAGCCAGCTGGCCTGCCTGCTGGGTTCGGATATGGCTGCCTCGGGCGAATTGACCTTCCGAAGCGTTCTGTATTTCAGAAAAAGACGCTCGGCCAATCTGGGACATAACCCTCACTCCGGTCATACCCACTAGATTAGTTAAAACCGCATCCCCGGAATCTGCAATCCATAAATCCATATCATTCCCGACATCCCGGCCAAGTAAGGCAACGGCGTAACCTCCGGCAGCCGTCTGGTAGACCTGCATTTTGCCCCAATTTTGCCCACCCATAGAAAACCTCCCGCCGGCTGAAGTCTCAGAATTGTCGGCCGCATTGATAAAAGATAGCGCCGATTTATCGGAATCATCGCTACCGGCTCTCTCTACTTCCCAGTCATTGTGGTTGCCCGGATCTTTAGCAAAAACCCAGACGGCACTGCCTTCCTGCATTGCCCAGAAACTTTTGGAATTATGATTTATAGCGCTGGTCAACGCTGCGGCGGTACCGCCGGACATTTTTATAAGCACAGAAGAGTCCATTGCCTTGGCCGACGCGCTGTTTCTTGAGCCGACATAATAGGCCTCATCCTCTCCAATACAAATAACAGTGTAGTCACCTGCGGCTGAAGAGGCGGACAAAGCTGCAGTAATTTTTATGCCCACACGGCTCTGGGTGCCAAGGTTAACCTGGGCTGCCAGCTCATTTAGAGTTATAGTAGCGCATCCCTGTCCGTAACGGCCGGCCACATAGTGGGCGGACAGAAGTGCGGAATCTGTGTTCTGTCGGCCGTCCCAGTTGTAGCCGAACATGAAGGCGGCATTAGCCCCGCCGGTCAGGTTAGCGTCAGGATCAGTAACGGCACCGCCGCCGCAGCAGCCGTTTAAATTATTGTTACTATATGGCAAGGCATAGGACCCCGTACTCCAAATGTCATTATGCCCGTCCCCGCCGATCCTGAGTCCGTCAGTTGAGGTGGCCCGGGTGTCATCGGTTTTGACGTAATAATAGTCTTCGGCCGCGTTGTTGCCGACGCCGAAGTGGATTCTTATGCCCTGGCCGCCGTTGACACTGTTCAGGCTGCCGTCCAGAAGCTTAATGCCGTTAAAATTGGTGGCATTGGCTATCCGGTCGATTTCCTGGGCCATAGCCTGATACTCGGAATTGATGATTTCTCTCTGGATGGTGGTGTACGTGCCGGTGGCCGCCTGTTCGGCCAGCTCTTTCATTCTGGTCAGTTTGGCGTCAATGACGGCCAGAGCCCCGTCGGCCGTCTGAATCATGCTCAGAGCGTCGGCGGCGTTGCGGATGCCCTGATAGGTGGTGGAAATATCGGCCCGCATGAGTTCACGGACAGCCAGACCGGCCGCGTCATCGGCGGCGCTGTTGATTCTCAGGCCCGAAGACAGCCTTTCAATGCTGGTACCTAAATTATTGTAAATGGTACCCAGATTACGGGCGGCTATCATGGCCGGCATGTTGTGATTGATGATTAAAGCCATGGGGGTCCTCCATGATGTTTTCCGCCGCGCATCCTTGTCGGCGAACAGTTTGGATAGAGCTGAGATGATTTGTCAGCCAAACCTTGAGTCTTTGCTCAGTTATCTTATCGGAGAACTGCCTGGGAACTTTAATCAAATCTGAAGTTTTTTTTCCTTTTTTTGGTTTTTTTCTTTCGGCCTGCCTGAACACGACCCTGAGGTTAAGCCAGAAAACTATTAATTTTTTTATAAATTTTTGTAAATATTAATGAAAAGCAATAAATTGCAGACAAATGATCGCTTTTACGGCCCCGGCCGGACAAACCGGTTAAAACAGGGTTCAGCGGCGGCCTTATTTGACTCCTGTTCCGAAAAATTGACCTTTCAGTCAATCCTCCCTGACTCATAGGCCCCATCTTGAGGCGAACGGGCTGAATAAAAACCCCCGGCCCGGTTGTAAGCCCTCTTCCTGGCCGGGTGATTGTTAATCATTGACAAAGATATATTAAATACTATTCTATATTTATGAGAGAGCCATCAACCGAAAAACCTGAGGCCTTAAATTCGCTTATCTCGGCCACTTTACAGTTCCAGACCCGCAATAACCGGGCCAGAACGAGGGATTTGCGGGCCCTGGCCACCCCGGGCTTTAAGCAGGTCTTTGATCTGACTCCCGCTCTCCTTCACTACAATCATCCTTCTCTGCCCGGCTATCAGGCTGATCCCAGCACGCCCCACGGCCTTCTGTTCTATGACCAGTGGCTGGAGAGAGCGGAAACTGCGGCCTCCGGTCCCTGGACCCGGACCGTCGTCAGTGATCCGGTTGTGGAATGCCTCGTTCTGATCGGCTCTTCGGGTTCGGTCGGCCATACGGCTCAGTCGGATCTGGACTACTGGGTCTGCTACCGGCCGTCGCGCTTAAACGGCCGGAGTCTGGCCCTGTTCCGGGAAAAGCTTCTGGCACTCTCCCAATGGGCCATGGACGAGCATGAAACCGAGGCCAACTTCTATCCGATCGATCTGTCGGTCCTGGCCCAGGGCCGCTTGGAGACCCACAATGAAGAACGGGACGGGGAAGTGGCCCCCATGCTTCTGGTGGAAGAGCTTTACCGGACCATATTATATGTGGCCGGCCGGATTCCTCTGTGGTGCGTCTGGCCGACCGGACGGCCGGAAAAAGAATACCGGGCAGCGGCCGTTAAGCTGGCTCCCCTGGACTGGACCGGCCAGCCGCCTTTTTACGTGGATTTAGGCTTCCCCTCCAAGCCCAGGCCCCAGGAATATCTGGCCTCGGCCATGTGGCTGACCTGCAAATCGGAAGACAATCCTTTTAAAGGGCTGCTGAAGATTATGCCTATTCTGGAGGCTGTGGAGACGAATTTCGCCAGTCCCCTCCTATGCGATATTGTCAAAGAGAAGATCCTATTAAATACAGACCCCGACATCCCGGTTGATCCATACATTATCACTGTGGACCGGGTCATTGATTTCGTGTCCCGCAAGCTGTCCCGCCAGCAGCTGAATCTGGTGGAAGAGGCGGCGGTCTTAAAGGTTCTGGGCCGCGCCCAAAGCTCCAGACCTCTGCCTGATTTGAACGGGAATGACCCGAAAAGCCGGGTTCTGGCCAAATGGATCCGGGAATGGCACTGGCCGGAAGAAAAGCTGATTCACCTTTACAATTACGACCGGTGGTCCAACCGCGAGCAGCTCAATCAGGGCCAGGAGCTGCTTAAGCTTCTGTTCAGCTGCTATATGATCATCGCCAATACCCTGATGACCCATTTTCCTGGTCAGGTCGACGCCCAGAACGAGGTCCTGGCGCCCATGGCCGCCCGGATGCTGGGCCGGTTAGGCGGAACCGAGGCTACGGTTGAACTTCTGCCCTCCCATATAATAAGGCAAAATCTCTCCTCCGAGATGTATTTCCGCAAAGACCATGAGATCTGGTCTGTCTTTCACCGGCCACAGGACGGACGGAAGGGCGGTGATTTTCTTTTGGATAAAAATATCATCTACCAGACCTCCCGGGCGGCCAAAGCCTGCGCCTGGCTGGTCAGCAATCAGCTTTACGGCCCGTCCCAGAAGGTCCCCCTGCTTGAAAGCCCCGAAGCCAGGGTGACCGAGACCCAGCTGACCGAATATCTGGCCGGACTGGCCGAATTGTTTCCGCCTATTAAGTTTCATACCCTTAATCCCCAGACCATCTGGCAGACTCACGCCCAGGGTCCGGTTTCAGTGACCTTTAATTTCGAGGAACCGGAGACCGAGCGGCTCATCCGGACCATGGACGTCATTTACCGCACCGGCTGGGGCGAGATGCGCCATCAGTTCAGGGACGTGTCGGCCCTGAAGACCGAAGCGGACAAAATTTTTGAATTAAGCCAGCTTTTAAGCGAAGCCTGCGGGGTCATGTCCGCTGACTCTCTGGTCTTTCTGCCCGGGGACCAGCCCCAGATGTCCCGGGCCTTTACCAATCTTCTGGCCGCGTTAAATATCCTGCTGCGCGGCGCCGGCCAGAGCGTCTCCAAAAGTTTAATTGACCTTTAAAAATGCCTATTTTAAAATATATTATATTAATTTAACTATTTTACTCTTGCTTTATATGCATTTTTATAGTTAATTCTAGATATATTTATGGTTAAGCCGGGTTTATGCCCCAGTTTTTACTGGCAAACAACTTTTTTAGGAAAGAACATTCAGCTATAATAATTTTTTAGGCTTTATCTGGAGAAACCTATGACCATAATTTGTTCCGGCTCTTTGGCTTTTGACCGTCTGGCCATCTTTCCGGGCTCATTTAAAGACTATATTCTGGCCGAAAAACTGGATTACTTAAACATCTGCTTTCTGGTGGATCAGGTGGAAAGAGTCCACGGCGGCACTGCCGGGAATATCGCCTACAACCTTTTCCTTTTAAAAGAGCAGCCTCTGGTGGTCAGCTCCGTCGGCCCGGACCGCGACGGGGAAGATTACTTGGACCGGCTTAAGTCCTGGAACCTGACCGCTGACCATATACTGGTAACCGATCTGCCCACCTCGGGGGCTTATATAGCTACCGACAAGGACACCAATCAGCTTAGTTTTTTCCATCCCGGGGCCATGACCAGAGATACGTCTTTTGACCCGGACAGTCTGCCCGGGCCCCCGGAAAAGCACTTAGCCATCGTCTCCCCCGGCGGGATGGGCGACATGATCCGCCTGTGCCGCCGCTATCAGGAGCTGGGCATCAGGTATATTTTCGATCCCGGGCAGCAGACCCCGGCTTTTACCGGACCCCAGATTCTGGAAATGATGGACGGCTCTTTGATGCTCATGACCAATGAATACGAAATTGAGCTTTTACTGAAACAGACCGGCGTCGAATTTGACGATCTCTTCCAGTACACAACCTGTATTGTGACCACTTTAGGCGGAGAAGGCAGCCGCCTGTCCACCCCCCGAGGCAGTCAGCACATTCTGCCGGGACCGGTCGAGGAGGTCATAAATCCGACCGGAGCGGGCGACGCTTACCGGGCCGGAGTTTTAAAAGCCCTCTCTCACGGGGAGAGCATCATCACCGCCTGCCGTCTGGGAGCCACGGTGGCCTCCTTCTGCGTGGAAGCGCCCGGGACCCAGGGCCACCGCTTTTCCCCGGGCGAAGTTCTGGCCAGACATTTCCGGACTTTCAGAGAGACGGTCAATTGTCTGGCTTAATTATCGGGCCCTAAAACGTACGAACATTTTTACCTGCTGGCTTAAAATGACCCGGAGTCAGCCTTAAATCTACCCCGGTTCAACAGCCTTAGCCTGAAATTATGTTTCAGTCCAACTTATTTCAGAACCCAGAGGCCGACATGATCTTCAAATTTGACTCGGAAATTATTAACGGTCCTATCCGCCCGGCTACTGTTATTTTTCTGGCCTCCGGCCCCCAAAGCCTTAAGGACCGGCCCGAACTGGCCTCTTTCCGTCTGACCGTCCAGCCTTTGCTGGCTGCCGGTTCCTTTAAGGGCAATTATTTGGAGACCCTGCCTTTATATTTTCCGGAGCATGAAAACTGGCTGGTTTTAGTGGGTCTGGGCGAGTACGAAAAGCTGTCGACCACCCGGCTCCTGGAAGCTGCGGCTACGGCCACCCACACCTTAACCGATCTGGCGTTAAAGGAAGCTTTAATCGCCGTGCCCATCGTTCCCAAATTCACCCAGACCCAGATTTTGGAACTCATCGTTTTCGGCTGCCGTCTGGGGGCCGAAACCCGCTTTAACTACAAAACCCTGACCGATCAGCCCTCTAACACCTTAAGGACTCTGACGTTCTGGAACGCTGATTACATAGCGGTCATCGCCAAACCCAAAGTGGTCATAAGCCGGGCCCAGATCGCGGCCGAAGCCCAGATCCAGGCCCGCCATCTGGCCGATCTGCCGGCCAATTACCTGTACCCGGAAGCCATGGCCGAAAGAGCGGTCCAGATGGCCAGCCGCAATAAAATAAAAGCGACCGTCTGGGATGAAGTTCAGCTGGAAGCCGAGGGAGCCGGCGGTCTGGTGGCTGTCGGCCAGGGCAGCTCCCGGCCGCCCAGAATGGTCATTTTGGAGTATTCCGGAACATCCCGCGGCACCAAAACCGTGGTCTTAGTCGGGAAAGGCATCACCTTTGACAGCGGAGGCCTGTGCCTGAAGCCGGCCGACGGCATGGCTCAGATGAAAACCGACATGTCCGGAGCGGCTGTGGTCATGTCGGTTCTGGAAGCGGCTCCGGAACTGAAACTCCCCCACAAGGTCATCGGCCTGATCCCCCTGGCCGAAAATATGCCCAGCTCCAAGGCCTACCGGCCGGGGGACGTCATTAATACCTTGTCCGGGCAGACTGTGGAAATAGTCAATACCGACGCCGAAGGCCGCCTGATCTTAGCCGACGCCCTGACTTTGGCCCAGCGCTACCAGCCGGATTTCATCATTGATATCGCCACCCTGACCGGAGCCTGCATGGTGGCTTTGGGCGAAAAATGCGCGGGCCTGTTTTCCGACAGCGAATTTTTAAGAAACGGCCTTTTGCGGGCCGGGCAGATAGTGGGTGAGAATTTCTGGCCCATGCCTCTGCTGAACGACTACGAAGAAGAGCTGAAAAGCGAACTGGCTGATTTTAAGCAAGCCGCCACCCGGTCCGGAGGGGCCGTTATAGCGGCTCTGTTTTTAAAGCGGTTCATTAAGCCCAATACCGCCTGGGCTCATCTGGACATCTGCGGCACGGCCCGCAAAAACCGCAAAAGCCCCAGCGGGGCCGAAGGCGGCAGCGGGTTCGGCGTGCCGACTTTGCTGAAGTTTCTTTGCACCTTTTAACCGGATTTTTCTGTTTCCAAGGACCACATGTCCGACCAGACTTTTGATAAAAAAAATGAAAATGATCTTTTGGCTTTAAATGATCCCGAAGATCAAAACAATGATTCAGGCCCGGAAAGGCCAGGGGATCCTCCTGCCCGGAACTGCCCGGAACCGGAAACGGCCGGCCCGGCTTCCATTGACCGGAAATCCCCCGATTCCCCGGAGCATCTGAACCCCAGATACCGGGGGCTTTATCTTCTGGGGCCTCTGCCCGAACCCAGAGGTCCGGGCCAGGATCCCTTCTCCCTGACCGATCTGGATAATCCCTATCCTCCTGAACTGGAAGAGGCCATTGCCGAACGGGCCTCTGTTCTGGCCCATTTGGAAGTCCTGAAAAGCCCCGGCAAGAAGAAAGCGGATCATGCTCAGGAGATCCAAACGCTTCTCCAATCCCTGGCTTCCTTTGACCGGCGGCTGTCTCTGCGCTGGGAAAGACTGAGATACAACCACTTTAAGCTGGCTAAATCCTTCAGCCAAAGATGGGCCGACTATTTAAACAGCTTAAACCAGCGCCACCGGTTCCTGGCCCGTCACCTGGTCAGCCTGAAGAACCTGACCGAACAGACGGCCCGGCCCGGCCCCCGGAATACCACCTGGCTTCTAATGAAGTCCATGCTGGAGCTCCAAGAGGCCCTGCCGGAAATTCAGGATATTGCCGGACTGGATATCCCCCGCAGCAACCAGACCGCCCAGATGAGAAAGACGGCCGGGAAATTCATCGAATACCTGGAAATGGAGCGCCTCAATGTTCTGGACCAAATCTTAGTCACTGAAAAAAACCTTCTGGCCGCCCAAAACGCCGGTTTTTCCCTCCCGGCCGAGGAACCGGCACCGGTCGCCGTGCCCCGGCTGACTCCGAACGTGGCTCTGCCGCCCAAAAAACAAGGCCCGCGTCTCAGAACAGTAACTGCGGTCACGGTCGTTTTGCTGATGCTGGCTGTGGCTCTTTATTTATTCTGGGGCCGGATTACTTCCGATGCCCCCCCCAACCGCCCCGGACGGATCTTAATATACAACGGCCTTTCGGCCTCGGTAACCATATCACTGGGCAGCGAAAAGCCCTTCTTCCTGGCTCCCGAGTCGGATGTTCTCCTGTTTCGGAATTTTGAACCGTCTCAGGTCCGCACGTCTTTAACCGACGGTCTGCCGATTGAGGATATCATTTTAAAGCCGGCCCCCCAGAGCGATGTGCAAACCACCTTAATCTACAATATCGGCGGAGCGGCCCCTTTGGTGGAATGGCAGGGGGAACTGGTCAAAACCGAACCGGAGACCCGGAATCAGACTACGGCCAGGCTTCTGCCTTTGGGGGCTCCGCGCCTCTTATATACCCGGGCCCACGTTTTCTGGCCCAAATTCAATGTCGGTCAGAACCCGGTCCCTTTGTGGAACCCAGCCCAACAGGCTGAGTCTCTCTTTTCGGTCGGAGCGGTGGTCGGCCTGCACCCCGACCTCGTCATGGAGACCTTAAAACCCAGTCAAATAGCCCGGCAGCCTCTTGACCCGGAAGTCAAAAACCTGCTGGTCAACCAGGCCCGCCAGAGTCCCAACTGGGAGCAGTGGGCTTCTTTCTGGGGCCAGCGGTTAGCCGAATACGCCCCGGAGGAGGCCTTGGACGTCATGCTCGTCCGGCAGTCACTCTATCCTTACGAACGCTGGAGCCGGAAGATTTTATTTGATATTTCCGACGGTCCGACCAGGGAAGATTTATGTCAGGAAAACATGGCCCGCCTAGCCATGGATCTGGAAAATATCGGCGACCAATACATGATAACCTGGTGTCTGCCGGCCGAAGAACGGATCCCTCACTTGAAGGAAGCCATGGAAATATCCGCCAGAGACGACTGGCTGATCCAGGCTCTGGGCCGGGAGGAATTCAGCACCGGCAATTACGTCGAAGCCTGCCGTCTGTGGAAGCTTGTTTTAACCAATCAGCCTTCAGTCATGGCTTTTGATTTAGAAGATCTGGCCCGGGCGGAACATTATCTGGGCGCGGAGGATTTTGAAATCTTTGACGAAATAAACCCCTGGTCACCCCAGCTGGGACAGACGCTGGTTCTGGAAATGGGCTTTTATCCCAGCCGGCCGGACCGGGATTTAGGCCAGGAAAAAGCTTATTCCCTTTTGGCTCAGGGCAGGACGGAAGAGGCTCTGGCCGCCGCCACGGGCCCGTTAAGGGAAACTATTCTGACTCTGGCCGCCGCCTCCGACGGAGCCGAGCCGGACATAGTGCTGGAATATCTGGCCGAGGCCCCGGAAACAGGCCTTACCCGGAACACGGCCTGGACCAAACTGGCTTTAGCCATAAATAACGCCCAGGACAGCCGGAAAATAGAAGAATATATTTTAGCTAACGCCAGGGACAGAAAGGCAGCCCAGGGCGTCATAGAGCATCTTAAAAATAAGGAACCACAAAAAATAGCCGGCCTTCTGAACGGTCTGCCCGCCAGAGCCATAGGCGAAGCCTGTTTAGCCGTGGTCCTGACCGAGCAGGACGACATTAACTGCCGGGCCCGGGCCAAGGGCTTTCTGTTCATAACCGAAAGGCCGTATCTGAAATAGTTGGGAGGTTTTATCCCGGACCAAAGAATCACGCCTCATACCCTAAGGTATTTCAAGACAGGACTGAGATGACCGGAAGCGCTTCAGACGAGGTAATATTGAAGAATATAAACGCATTTCAATAAAGGGAGGAAGCGAAATGGGCATATTCGGCAGACTGTTCGGCAGAAAGGACTGCCCGAAAACCGATGCGGGCAGCGATGTGCGCCTGCCGGAAAACCGCCGAAAGACTGAAGGCGAATCTCTTGTTTTCCGTGACTTCAATTTCAAATTAGCCGTCGTCCAGGTTCTTATGTATGACAAGGAACTGCTGAAGCCGAAATTTAACGTATGGGATTTTGCGGGGAAGTATGCCCGGCGCGGAATCGACATTGAGGCAGACGGCTATGAGCCGATCCCCGAGGCCGAAAAGTATTTTCAGGACTTGCGGATTGACAGAGAGCTCGCGTCGGCAGCGGATGAAATGTATATTGATGGGGGCAATGAGATTTACGGTCAGATTTGGCCGTTAGGATGATTTATATTGCATATCATGTCTTACTGAAGAGAAACTGAAGCAGTTTCCCAACTTGAAGAAAATCGAGGATGCCGGCTTTCTTAAAGAGGTAAGCGGCGTTATTGCGTCCTGCGGTGTAGCGTATGAGCAGTACTGACCGGCTGAACACGGTTTACCCCCGCCTGCGTCCGGCCGTCGGCCTCCTGCGGGCCGACGGAGAGGACTTCATTTCCATCGACGATGCGGAAGCGCACAATATTCGGAATCAGTACGGTGAGGTTTTTGCCGAAGAGATTTTTGCGGGAACGAGTCTGCGGAAGAATAAAGACCAACGGCAGCAGTATGGGCTTTATCCCCCAAGTACATGACTGCATTACGGCCTGTAAAAAGCTGGAGCTGGACGAGGAGACTTTAGGATTCCCACTGAGTGAAGAGCATGTTAAAAAATTCATTCCAGCCGGGATAATGACCCCAGAGGCTCCGGACGACTTCCGGCCTTTCGGCCAATCATCTCGGCCCTCATCATGGCGGGACAAGCATGGCATGAACAAAGACGGTTCCAAAGAGACGGGGCTTCCAGAGCCGACAAAGCCGTTCACCCAAGCCGAACCTGACCATCAATCATTTATTCAGCACCGCCGCCCAACCGGATGGAGGTGACATCATATTCGATTTCTTCTCCGGCTCGGGAACCACGGCCTGCGCCGTCATGCAACTTAGCGCTGGAGACGGCAGCAGCAGCAGCTTCATCGCGGTTCAGCTGCCCGAAATGCTCGGTGAAAAGAGCGAAGCGCTTAAAGCCGGCTGCTCCAGCGCCTGCGAAATCAGCAGGGAACGTATCAGCGGGCCGGGCGGAAAATTCGGGAAGAGCTGGCCAACAAGCTCCCGCATCTTTAGGCTCCATAAATGACGGTAATTTGCCATCAAACAGTAACCGGAAAGCATCCTTAGGATTTACATTGTTTTTATCGCAGATAATGCGACAGCTTCGAATCAGACAGAAAACTTCTGCACCTTCCCTGCTCCTGAAACATCCGGAGACCTTTAGCCGGACCTTGACCATCCTCAGATCTCTCTCCGCCATATTATTGGTGAACGGAACATCTTCTCTTGTCATGAACCGCAGAACTTCCGGCTCGAAATCCCTTACGCGCTCAAGGAGATTTCTGGCAGGTGCTTTTCCTGCCCGACCTCTTGCTCCACGTTTGACACTCGTTTAGGGGTTTTCCTTCTCCGCCAATCGGATTATTGGATGATAACGGAATTGAGCCTTCTTTTGGCCAGCTTCACCTACACTCCACCAGCCTCTTCAACCGAATCGTTCAACTTAAATAGAAAATTCCCCATCGTGAACGGCCACTTAATATCATCACTTGCCTCAGCGCGAAGAAGCTCACGTAGAATGTGAGCGTTACAAAGACTGCGATCGCAGTCAGGGAAAGTGAAGTAGGTTTCCAGCGGTAATAACATGCAACAGAATCTTCATCCAGGGCGGCTATTAATTCCCATGTCTTTCATTGCTTCCGCGCCAATTTATCGCGGGGCGTATACAGGCCCACTTCAGTGGCGGCAGCTGCATGGAGCCACTTTAACGGGCCTTTGATCCCAGTCATATCAAACTGGACTGCCTTTGAGTTTCTAATCTTATCCTTCCCGCATAGGTGAGAGGGCATTCGGCGAGTATGGTTAAGATGGCTGAAAAGCTGGGCTGTCCGGCCTCACTAAATGCGGCTGGCGGCCCTTCGAGCGGATCACAGGGATCCACCGACTGATTCTAAATTGCTTTCAAGACAGCAGTTATTCTTAATAACAGCAATGGAGCCACTTCACATTGCTGTAACACTCACTTTAATCTCAGAAAAACCAGCTATGACTGGCTATTTCAGGGATAACCACAACTGTGATCAATAATTTTATTTCTGCATTATTGACTTAATTACTGCTGTCTTAAAAGCGACTTATAATGAATAGCCGCAAATAACTTTGAACCTAAAACTCATTTATTGCAACTATCTGAAGTCAAGCATTTAGCATGGTTCAGGCTGAACATTTTCAGCTGTCACAAATTTTTCCATCTTGTGGCAAAAGCCGAGAGCTTTTAATTGGCCGGTGGCCGGATCTGCCGAAACCTTCCACGGCCGGAACCGCATAAGAGCCTGCCTTAGTCTGGTCAAGGCAGCGGACCATTTTACCTACTATGACCTTTTTATTGCAAAAACCGGAGCAGGGGCTTTTCGTTTTTGGCCTATGTCTCCGGTTTGTCGTCAGTAGTTTTTTATGGTGTTGTTTACTTATTAATAAAGACAGGATTTGGACTTGTTTCTCCTCTTGAGGCTTTTTCTTTTATTCGGCCTGCGGCTGACTATTTAAAAATCCAGACCACTGCCAGATTGCCGGCCTGGGCCAGAGTATGTGAACCTTTATGGCCGTTGTAGGAAAAATCCAGCACCACCCCGTCTGTTACGGCCCGGCTGACGCTAAAGCCGTAAGTCCAGACTCCCTGATCCCAATTGTTCATCCAGCCGAGATTGGCCACTCCAGGCGAGTAAGCCCGGCTGGCAAAACCTGGGATATTGCCTTTTTTAGTCCTTTGGTTCCAGCCTGACCAGAGTTTCCAGTTTAAAGGCCCCCGGTCATAACTCAAGGTCAGACCGCCGGAGTAGATATGGGACCAGGCATTACTGGCCGAGGTGGTTCCAGGCGGTTCGGTCCAAACCGCCAGTCCTCGGAGACAGGCCCGGATCGTCCGCCAGCCCGCATAAGGACTTAAAGTCAGGCCCTGACCTAAATCAAATGGTATCTCATACCAAGCCGTAACCGATCCCAGACGTGTGTCCCGGCGGCCCACAGATCTGGTTTCCCGGCCGAATGGAGTGGTCATAGTTTCCTGGCCGGAAAAACTGTCCCAGGCAACCAGGAAATTAACGTTTAAATGTCCGGCCCGGCCCAGAAAAAAGTCCGCGATAACACCGGTCATGCTGGAAGACAGGCTCAGATCGCTCCGGCCGTCAAAAGCCGGAAGATCGGGGACCAGAAGACCGCCCCGGTAGTGACCGAAAGTGTACTGATAGATCCAGCTTAAACTTACGGTCTCATTTATGGGTTTGGCGGCCGTTAAGATGATGCTGCCCAAGCGGGAAGTGCCGGAGCCGCTTTTTAGAGGTGTCCCGTCCATGACCGTGGTCAGGTCGTCGTGGCGGATATGGTGATAAGAGGGCACCACAGCCACAGTCACCGGCCGGCCCGCCTCTCCTCCGGCCGAGGGAGCCGGATTTTTTTGGGCCGATTGTTCCAGACTCGGCCTGTCCAGTCTGGAAAAGCGGCTTTCCCGGTGGTCTCGGCCGGCGACGGCATCAGTATTTATCAGTCCAATGACAAAAAAGGCCGCCAGAAAAACCTGAAACAAAAAAATCAACTTTTTCACTAACATACCTTTTGGCCGCAGCCAAAAAACCTTTTGGCCGCTATTTTGGAGATTTCAAAAAAGGACCTTTCAGGCCTTCGGGTTTAGGAGCTGACCGTTAAGTCCGCCTGCGGGGGTCCAGACAGAGCCTGAGGCAACCTCCGGCCCCTGGCCTTTTGTCTCTGATTTAACCTGATAATGGAAAGAATCCTTTTTATACCACTTACAGCGAAAAGGCAACCGTATTTTTTGGGCTTAAGTTCAAAGCAAATCCAGGACGGCTAAAAATCACGGGCAGAAGGTGAAATGGTTCAGGGCCCTGATAACCCCGAAATAGAAAAATATCTCAGCAAATCGGTTATTTAGGCTAAAACGTTCTGTCAGAGGCTTTCTGATCTGAAAATGAAGTAACCGGCCGGGCTTAATAAATGGAATTAATCTCCGAAACAGCGTAATTTTGATAATCAGCCTCGGACCAGAAAACAGCCTGAAGGTCTAAATAGGCGTAATTAATGTCCAAATCTTTTTTAAATTACAGCCAGGACTTTAAACTGGGGAATGTCTGAAAGGAGTCCGGCGGTTTTTAAAATTCGTCTGTCTCTTTGACCCTTAGGGGCAGCGGGGTGACCGTCCATTCAAGGTCCAGAACGGCCAGAAGTTATCCTTGATGGTTTAAAGATTTTGCTTTAGGCGCTCCCTGACCAGCCGGATTTCCTTTCGACGATCCTGACCGGACAAAGAATATAGTCACTTCCAGATCCAATTGTTCAAGCCGCCTTTTTTCTGCCTAATCCCCCGGTAAAAAGGAACGCAGCCCGGGCCGGTAAATTGACTGTTTTCCGGTTTTCCGTAAAAGTGGGGGCCGTACCGCTAAAACCAGCCTTCCTTTACCGGACTTAGCCTAACTGGCTGTCACTATCCCCCTGCTTTGATAAACAACATATACCGGCCGGTAGCCGGCTAAAACCAGATGAACATCGGGCCTTTAATACCGGGCAGGCAGGCAGGGGTGACCACAAACAGGTCCACGTCCATGCCACCCAGAGCTGTTACTCTTTCCCAGGACATTTTTTCGGCTCCCCTAAGACAGTCGCCTGCCGGCCGTATTGGAACAGGGCGGCAGTATTCCTCCGCCCTGGCCCGCTGCCAAATTGCCGCCCCGGTAATAATTGACCGACAGATCAACTCCGAAGCCCGGAACTCTTAAGATAACAGGCCCGGTTCTGGGTTGAACCGAAGCTGCGACCATAAGGCCGCCGAAGAATCGGATTACCTGGTGGCTGTCCGGCTGGGCAATCGTTTTCTCCCAATAATTTGTTTTTGGCTTCCAGCCTCTAAAGTTCAAAAAGCCGTCAAATCTGAGCTCCGGCTGAACGCACCTCGCCTCTTTCTATGGCCAGAATCTGATCAGACCAGGCGGTGGCCCATTCTCTGAGTTCCTGGGCGTCTAAGGGACTGGGCGTGACCGATTCTTCGTGAGCCTCGACCCGTTTGGCCAGAGCCCGGTACACGGCGGCCTGCTCCGAATCAGGGGCCGCTTCTATGGTCGTTTTGCCGGACAGCTCACTTTGGGTGACCGTAATTGAGCGGGGCACGTACTGAAGGACCTGGGTTTTGGTCCTGGCTGCAAAATCATCGACAATGGATTTCTGGTATCCGCTGCTGACGGAATTGGCAATCACGCCCCCCAATAAAGCTCCCCCGGCCTTAGAGTACTTCTGGATGCCTTTAAAAAGATTATTGGCTGCGTAAATGGCCATAAAATCAGACGAGGTGACCGTAAAGACGTGCTGGGCGATCCCTTCCCGGATGGGTACGGCAAAACCGCCGCAGACCACATCGCCCAAGACATCGTAAATGACGTAATCCAGCTCCAGTTCCTCAAAGACCTTCTGCTGCTTTAAAAGCTGGACCGCCGTGATTATACCCCGCCCGGCGCACCCCACACCCGGGGAGGGACCTCCAGCTTCAACGCAATAAATGCCGTTATAGCCTTCGTAAATTGCTTCTTTGGCCTCGACTTTGCCTTTTTCCTTCAGAAGTTCCAGGATGGTCGGAATATAGGTTCCGTCACGCAAAGTATTGGTGGAATCGGCCTTGGGGTCGCAGCCAAACTGCATCACCTTATAGCCTAAATCAGACAGCGCGGCGCTTAAGTTGGATGTGGTGGTGGATTTGCCGATGCCTCCCTTGCCGTAAACAGCAATCTGCTTCAGTTTTTTGGGTTTAGAGGCGGCCTTTCTGCCCATACGCATATCTCCGTTGGTAAGCCAGGGACAAAAAAAGACCAAAGACGAATACGCCTTTAGCCTTCAATAGTTTGATCAGCCTGACTTATTATTAATCAGCCATAAAGTACAGGCCAATTATATTCTGTAAATTATTGCGCCCGGAGCGGTCAGACCCCTGAGCTTGAGAAAGAATAGTGGAAAAACTTAGGCCTGTCAAGTTTTTTTGACCTTTTTAGCCGTTCCAAGAAATATAAGGAAAAAGATTCCGGACAGTAATCGGCTCAGTAAGATAACAAAACCGAGAAAAAAAGCCGCCAGAGTTACTTTTCCACTGTGGCCGCTATTGTCCGGTCAGCTATGCGCTTAAAGAGATGAGATAAATTTTTTCTCAATAGGACTATTTGCTATTTGTCTTAATTTAAGATTAAATTATTAATATATTTAAAATAATTTAACTATAATTTACTATAACTGAAGCCGAGGCCTTCTGCCCTCAGAAGACTACCGAAAATCAGTTTAAAATTCATTAGAGGATTAGATTAGGAGGTAGAAATTAAAGCACAGACGTGTAAGCATGTTCCAATAAAAATTTCAGCTGAAGGGTTAAGCGATACTCGTTCAAGCTCACAGGCTATAATTTCTGAAAATATAGCTTCTCATGAAAAATTGTAGATGTGAAATTCCTTGGTTGGGGTTGACAATAAGTTTTCTAGACCTGACACTGCTATTCCTAAACCTTGGACATCAGGGATCTGATGTTTGCGTATATTTTCAATTTTTCTTATTTCCTTAATGCTTCTATGGAAGATTATTCATGATAACTTCAGTTTCTTTCAAAGACTTTCGTGGCATCAACGATTCGTTCTTTCGTTATCGCCAATTACTATGCTGACTGGTAAAAACGGCATCGGTAAGACTTCTATCCTCGAAAAATTATACTGCCTGTTTTCAGAAACACACCTTGATGTTCCGCCTCTGTTGAGATACGATAATTATTTAGAAATGAAATTATAATGAATCCAGTAACTGACATACCATTCGGGTTCGCTGCGCAAAAAAAATTCAATTATAAGGAATTTTGGGAAGAATGCCCTGCTCATGGAAAATCTCGAAAATCTCAATGCTCAGTGGAGTCTAAAACCGATAATGGTTTCTCCTGGGTCCTGATAAATTAGCAAAACTTATTAGCCAGGAGGCTGATAAAGCCATTAAACAGCCGAAATCAACATTACAAGCTTTAAAATACAAAAATCAAGCGAGCCAAATAATTATTATTGGATTAATTATGTATGGTCACGATATTGTTTTGGTTAAATTTGCTGATAACAGTACTTATAAAATAAATAACATCTTTTGCTAGTTATTTATGTTTTTAATATATTTATAGCATTATTATACTCATCATTAAATTTCAGAAAATTTTTTATTCCCAATATTTTTAATTGATTTTAATATTATCTAATTTACAAACGCCTGGAACCGACAACAGAAGGCTGGAATATGCCAGGGAATTCTTGCCTGTTTGGTACACTCAGAACACTTAGTTTTTTCCCGGCAGCCAGACAGTTTTGTCTGGACTTTCGAATTGACCCGATATTCAAAGCCAGAAGATTCAGGGCTTAGTCAGAAGATGGTGGGGTATGAGCAGAATATTTAAATCCCTAAAAAAATTGGTCAAATATTTTTTCATCGTCTTTTTCGTAATTTTAGCGGCTTTAACTATTATGTATAACTACACATATGTAAATTTAACCCCTTCAGCTTCTGATGTAAAATTTGTAAAGACCCGGCTTGGCCCTATTTCTGTAGAGGTGCCAGAAAATTTTTCAAGACCCTTTCCGGCGCGTCCGGATCATTTTACCTCTAGCATTGTATATAAAGATTACACTTTCCGCTTAACTGAATATAAATATGAAAATGAAGGCAACGCAAATGAGAACTTTAGAAAAAACAGTGAAAAAATTTTTCCGCATGTAACTGAAACCATAAATACTAACTTATTTGATTTTATTGAATATAATACTATATTGACTACTCCAAATTTTTTTCCTTCACTAAGTTCTGATTATCAATTAAATATTTATCTGGACAATGGTATTGTTGCTCTTTCAAGTACTGTTGAAGGAAAAGATGTGGAAGAAAGAGATCAAACATTCAGAAATAGAGTTATAAATTTCTTTAAATATTATATCTGGCAAGAGGTAAATGATAATACAGACATAGGCTTTAAAACTATATTTGGAATTATCAAGCCAAATAATGATTTTTACATTCATTGTGATATTTCTTATATTTTTCCTGCACCAAAATCAATTGACGGAATTCGTCTGTTTTTTCAATTTAATAATACACGAAATAAGTACATTCAATATGGTGATAACTTGGTTGGTATCGACAAATTTATCTATTTTACACGTTTGCGTTTTTATTACTTTGATAGTATTTTAACGGGTTTTAGATGGACGCTTAAGCAAAAAAATATCAAACTTGCCCCTTCATTTTCCGGTCTTGAGACTGTTGCTATGGCTGCCAACCGAAAACACATTCCGGCCGCTATGTGGCTGAATTTCAGTGTCTTTGATAAGGCAAACGCCGATTCTTATTTTAATTTTATCCAAATTAGACTATATATTGATAATGATAAACTACAAAATTTACCTGATTATAACGTTATATTTGGATATTGGGAAAAAATAATCAATTCTGTTTCAATAATTTAATGTATTTTGAAAACTAATTTTAAAACACAAAAATTTTTCATTGGCTTCACAAAAAGCTCTAATCGCAGTCCTTTTGGCCAATTGCTTTTATCTGAAATCCGCTTTTAAAGCCGGATAACTCACACCTTGATTTTAAGTGCAATCCATGCCCATAACGGAATTCAGCCAGCCGGGCCTCCCGCCAACGATCAAAACCTTCGGAAAACGTATAAGTCATGTTTTCTGGCCGACACCAGCCCGGTCAGCGCCAGACACCAAAAATGATCCTTTTCCTTACTTAGAAAATGAGAAATTCGGCCAGGCCTTGTCTTTGTCCGATATGACCTGAGGAGGAATCTGGGGCCAGGGGATATCCAGACCCGGGTTATTCCACCTGAGACCGCCCTCGGCCTGGGGGGAGTAAAAGGCCGACACCAGATAAATAATCTCAGTGTCGTCTTCCAGAGTCTGAAAGCCGTGGGCGCAGCCTTCCGGGATAAGTAGGGCCCGGCCGTTTTTATCAGTCAGAGTTTCGGCGTGATATTTGCCGAATGTCTCCGACTCGCGTCTTATATCCACCGCCACGTCCACAATGGAACCTTTGGTGACCTGGATTATTTTGGCCTCCTGATGGGGCGGCAGTTGAAAGTGGAGACCCCGCAGGGTGCCTTTCAGGCGGTTACAGGATTTATTTATCTGGCAGACCGTGAAGTTCCGTCCGGCTTCTTCCAGTTCCTTCCGGCAAAACACCCTGGCAAAGGCGCCCCGGCTGTCTAATATCGGCTCCTGGATTAAAACCAGGACCCCTTCCAAATCGGTTTTCCGGTATTTCACAGCATCCTATTCTTTGTCCAGACCCTGGCCGCAGTAGGGACAGAACTTCAAGCCCTCCGTCGGCAGAGTCTTCTGGCAGTGAGGACAGGCTAAAGGCAGCGGGCCCAGTTCCACGATCAGCTCCCCGGCCTGGACCGGAACCATAAGCTTGGTGGCCTGAAAATCAGCTGTCCGGTGAATCTTTTTCACAATCCCCGAAGTTTTAGAGCGGACGCCTTTTTCCTGTTTCATGATGGAGATGTTAAAAAGTTCCTGCCCCTGGGTGACGGCATCGCCTTCCTTAACGTACATGACCCACAGATCTCCGTTAACCGGAGCGGTCACTAAGTAAGGATCGGCCGAGGCGGTCTGGCTGTCCGATTCCTGGATAAAGCTGGGCGGGGCCGCCCCGACCTGAGCCGCGTGGAGCATGATCTCGGAATCCAGCAAATACCTGACCGCCACCTGGCCTTTTTCATCCTGCTTTTGGATGTTTAAAATGGTTATCTGATGAGGCTTGTCCTGACTGTCGGTAAAAGTAGCCGATTCGTCCGGCCTGAGTCCTTCAAACCAGACGTCCAACGGCAAATTATTGGGGTTCCCGAAATTCTGCCTGAAACGGATGGTCTTTAAGGCGTCCGTCGGCTGGTTTAAGTACATGACAAACTCTTCTTCAGTCGGTTCCCGGCGGATAAGCTCCCTCAGACCGTTCCGTTCGGCGTCTAAATTGAGATCTTCCAGATAGTTTAAAGGCGAGTCAGTCCTTCTTGAGGCCAGCGCTTCCCGCCACAGCTCGCCGAAAGCGCTCTGATAGACCCAGTCCGGCGGAAAACCCAAAGGCAGAGGGCCGAACCGGCCCAGCAGAAGATCCCGGAAAGCGTCGTTGCAGTCCCGGTAGATTTTAAGCCTTTCCCTGGCCAGTTCGGGTCCGACCTCGGCCGCCCGGGTACTGACCGTCTCTTCCAAAGTCTTTAAAAGCTGCTCCACTTCCTCCGGACCGCCCCTCTGGAAGGCGGAACTGACCGCCAAAAAGGCTGTGTTCCAGGTGATCTGGGAGCCGGGGGTGACGTCGTGGTAGCGGACAATTTTTCTGAGGCCGGCCAAATACCTCAGCATATGGGGCAGGAACTGGATATAGCCCTGTTTCATGGCCCCTTCCTGGGACGATGAAGTGGCCCCGCCGGGCATGCCGTGACGGGTGACGTCATGGTCAATGCCCCGGAAGAACGTCGGGACATAGCGGTCGTAATAGGGCATGATCTGCTTTAAAACGAAATTGGCCTGCCGGACAGCGTCCCGGTTGAGCCGGATTTTGAGGCCCAGCTCCTCTTCCAGATAAGCGGCCGTGGCCAGCAGATCGCCCTGGCCGTAGCTGCGGACCGAAGCGCCTAAAGCGCAGTCAATGATCTGGGCTCCGGCCTGCGCCGCCGCCCCGACCGAGGGCACAAAAAGACCGTCGGTATAGTGGCGGTGATAGTGGATAATCAGGTCCGGCCAGGTCTTTTTAAGTTCCCTGGTCAGTTCCCCGATAAATCTGGGCGGGCAGACTCCGCCCATGTCCTTAAGGCCCAGACAAAGCTGACCGGGAATCTGACTTGCGGGCAGGCCCGAAACCCGGGCGCACATGTCAATGACCGCTTTGGCCGCATCAGCGTAGTGTTTGACCGTAAAGCCCGGACCGCAGCTTAAGGATAAGGCCGGCTCAAACAAAATCCTGGGGTCGTCCAAAACCACCTGGGCGATGGGGGCCATGCTGGCGGCGTGGTTCAGAAAGTCGAAGCAGCGGACGACGTGAAAGTGCTGGCAGATCAGCTCGGCCGTCCTGCGCATCAAAACGGCCGGCTGGGGCTTGTAGCCTAAAATATTGGTGGAACGGACCAAAATCTGCTTGCTGGTCTTGGGGGCGAACTGATTCCAGATGGCCGCCTCATTAAAAGGATAGGTCATATTGGCCATCATAGCCACATGAAAATGGGCCCCGCCGCCGGTCTCCAAAGAAAACAGTCCGCACTCGTCCAAATACGGTCCGACCAGAGCATCCTCGGCCAGACGGAACCGGTTGCCGCTGTTGGACTGGGTCATATCCCGGCAGGTCGTGTCGGAAAAATGGATTGCCCCGCTGTCCCGGATGTAATCCAAAAGGGCCCGGCGATCCCCTTTGGGATAAGGGTTGGGGGTTTTGGCCGTCTCGGCCGATAATCTGGGCAAAACCGGCACGAACCGCCCCAGACGGGGAGTATCGGCCGAACGGTAGCGGCCCAGCTGAATGAAAGGATTGTGGCCGTGAGCGGAGATCTCGGCCGTCAGACGGCCAAGCCTTTCGCTTTCGGCAACTAAGTCCGGATACTCCAAAAGTCTCTGGTGCCGGTCCACAAAACTGGTGGTAAAAGCGGCGGCTCTAAAATCGGGATCTTTTATCAGGTGCCGGTGGAAAGGAATGGTCGTCTTCAGACCGCCTATGGTGTACTCGCCCAAAGCCCTTTCCATTATGCCTAAAACTTTGGAAAAATCCTGGCCGTGGGCGATCAGAAGCGCTCCGGCCGAATCATAATTGGAGGGAAAATCATAGCCGGCCGAAAGATTGGAGTCCAGCCTGACCCCTGGCCCGCCCGGAGACACGTACCGGGTTATTAAGCCGCAGTTAGGCGTAAAGTCGGCCTGGGGATCTTCTAAGTTTATCCTGACCTGCATGGCCATCTGACTGGGCCGGTCAGCCGCCGCATCAAGCTCCAGCACCCCTCCGAAAGCCACGGCGATCTGCTCTTCAACCAGATCAATGCCGTAGCGGACCTCGGTAATGCCGTGTTCCACCTGAAGCCTGGTGTTGACCTCAATCATGAAAGGCTCCCCGTCCGAGGTGACCAAAAACTCCACTGTGCAAAGTGAGTAATATCCCACTTCCCTGACCAGGGCCCGGGCGTACTCTTTCAGTCTGGCCCGAAGTTCAGGAGTCAGACCGGGCCAGGGCGACGGGGTTATCTCAATCAGCTTCTGGTGATTTCTCTGGATAGAGCAGTCGCGCTCGTCAAAAGCGAATATATTGCCGTGCCGGTCGGCGATGACCTGGATTTCTATGTGCCGGACATTCTGAAGCAGCTTTTCCACGTAAAGGCGGGGATTACGGAAAGAGGCATGGGCCATGGCCGAGGCCTTTACAAAAGCCCCGGCCAGTTCCTGCTGATCGTTTATCTCAATGATGCCCCGTCCGCCTCCGCCGCCTTCGGCTTTAAGCATGATCGGCAGGCCCAAGGTTCTGGCCATCTCCTGAGCTTTGGGAATGTCAACCGCCCCTTCCGAACCCGGGACGACCGGAATGCCGAGTCTCTGGGCCAGTTTACGGACTTCGACCTTGTTGCCCAAAAGTTTCATGGACTTGGCCGTCGAACCTATGAAGGTTATTCCGGCCTCCTGGCACATCTGGGGAAACCGGGCGTCTTCCGAGGCAAACCCCCAGCCGGGGTGAATGGCTATGATGCCCCGGCGTCTGGCCAGAGTAATAATCTTATCCAGATCCAGATAAGACTGGGGATCCGGCCCTAAAAGCATCAGTTCCTGGGCTGAGGAAGCGGCCGGAGCTGTTTTGTCAATCTCCGTGGCCGTCATGACAGCCACCGCCTCGAACCGGTCCCGGATAGCCCGGCAGATCCTGCGGCCCGGTATGCCCCGGTTGGCTACCAGAATGGCCTGGCCTTTAAGTTTTTCGTAAATGTCTTGGTAATCAGTCATCGAAACGTTCAGTCTTGGTTGGGCAGAATAAGGGTCCCGGACCAGACGATCGTCTTACCGGCAGGGCCGTCCAAAAGGAGAGCCCCGGAAGGAGCCAGACCGAGCAGACGCCCGGCCAGAACAGTATCGGAAGTCCGGGGTTCGGCGACCGGATCCCGGACAGTTACCGGCCGGTCCATTCCGGCCAGATTTTTTTCCGCCAGGGCGCATATGTTCCGGGCCCAATCCGGATCCCTTTCAGGAAATTTCTTATTATATAGTATCCGTATGTAATTAGCCAATTTAGGCCAAAGGGCCGAAGGCGGCCCCAATTCGGCCGGGAATGCGGCCGGCGGAGGGGCGGCCGGGTCTCTTAGGCCGGCCGGAAAAGGCGACTGCCCCAGATTCAGCCCTATACCGGCCATTACTGCTCCCAGGCGGTTTTCCAGTAAAATACCGCCGGCTTTCCCCTGAGGGACCAGCAGATCATTGGGCCACTTAATTTTTACGGATTCACAGCCCAAATCCCGAAAAGCCAGGACCAAACCCAGACTTAAGGCCATTGGGGCCAAAGTGCCCTCAAAAGGACACTCCAAAGGCAGTCTTAAGGCGGCGTAGACATGACCCGGCGGCGAGGCCCAGGCGCGTCCGTGCCGGCCTCTTCCTTTAGTCTGACTGGGAGCCAAAACCGATGACCAGGGCCCCAGACGGTCATTTTTGCACAGATCCCAGGCCACATCCAAAACCGAGCTGACCGGATCCTTTAATTCGTAATCCGATGGGCAGCCGTCCTGATCCGGGTGAGTAATTTCAGTTAAATTATAAGTTACTTCGTTGTTATTTTCTGCCATAGGCCAACTGTATACTGTTCAGAAAATATTTTGTACTTTTTTGAAAATAAAAGACTATTCCAGAGCATTTTTGGGAGCGCAGGTGACTAATAAAAAACCCTGCTCCAAAAAAAGACGTCCCCCGCCCGAACCGGTTTCATTGCTCAGGCCCAAAGTCAGACCCCAGCTGAGAAAGCCTTTATCCAGCGGATAACTGACCTCGCCGGTCAGACTGACGGGGCCGGCCCTTTTTCGGACCGGAATTAGGGAAAATGAAATATCTCCGGGTAAGGTCAGTTCGGCCGGTCCCTGAAGGCAAAAAATCTCTGTTAATCCGGCCAGAAAAACAATCCGGCTCCCCAGCCATCTCTTCCGCCAGGGTCCGGCAAAGGGCAGGATCAAATTGGCCGCAGTCATATCCCAGCGCCGTCCCAAACCGCAGCAGACGGTTATCTCCCCCGGACTCAGAAGGTAGTCCACAGCCAGAGAGAATAAAAGCTCAAAATCAGTCTGATCCTTATCTTTTGGATAGATAAGGCTTTTGAAGCCCGGTCCTTTGGCCAGAGAATCAACCAAAGAGACGGAGGCGGAATCCAAGTCCCCGACAAAGAGATCAATAGGCCAGCCCAGGGTCTTTACATGTCCGGCTCCGCCGTCGGCCGCCATGATTAAGGCGCCTTCCGGGGGCCTTCCGGGCCAGGCCCGTTCAGGCTCGAAGGGGCCGTTCAGAAATAAGTAAATAGACGGCCTTAACATTTTTAACCCCTGTGTCCTCACAGACCGGTCCAAAGAGATGCTTTGGATTATTGACAAAAATCCTGGCCCCGGCCGTTGATTATAACCGAAATAATCAAGTCCGCCGGACAGCTCAGCTGACCCATAAACTCCTTATGCCTGGCAGTTAGATCGAATGCAGCGGTAATTTTTGACCTTTAACCCAAAATGTCAGCGGAGACCTCTTTTAAAATTAAAGCCGCTGCCCAAACTGCCCCGGCCCTCGGCTACGGCCTTGCGGACAGCTCTGGCCGTTTCTCCGGGCCTTTGCTCCTGCCGCAGATCCGCAATCAAACCGGCCAGCGGCCCGGGGACCGGACTTTTCAGACAGGCGTTCATAAAAATCCGGCTCTCCGAATAAAGAGTAAAGGCGTCCCCTTCTGTTCCGGCCCAGAATTTTTCCCCCCGCTCGCTGACTATGGGACCGTGCTTCAGGCCCTGAGGCTGAAACCGGGAGGTAAAAAGAGCCGGTCTTCCGAAAAGATAAATAAGAATCTGGCCCGGCCAGGGACTTTTGACCAGACCGCTGTAGGTTTCCTGGTCCAGTTCCGGACTTAGGGTAACCCCGCAGAAGCCCAGTTCGGCCAGACTGTGGCCGGCAAAACGGTTCATGGGCCCCAGCCGGTAGTCGCCCCATATTTTCAGTTTTTTCTCCGTTCTGGCCAAAAATGCCGCCTGACCCAGCCCGGCCACCATAAATTCCCGGAACCCCTGTTCGGTCAGACTGCCCAGATCCCGCCGCGTTTTTTCCCAACTGCGGGAAAATAATAAAGGAGGCAGGCTCCAGACTATATCCGGACCGGAGCGGAAAGCTCTTTTCAGCCGGCCGAATGTCCGGACATTGTCGGCAGTCAGCGGCAGGATCAGCTTTTCCGGAGATGATTTCAAAATTTCCGGAAAGCTGTCCAGGTCTTGGACCCAGAACCACAAATGCTTCAGATAGGCAAAACCGTGGGCCTGTCCCTGGGTCCGGGCTTTCAGTTCCCTGGGCAGAGCAACCGACGGGGCTTTATAGCCGTCAGCTAAAATTTTTACTTTTCTGACCATAGGCCGGGACAGATATTCCTTTTCCGTCCGGCCGCTGGAAGTCAGATACAAAAGCCCTTTAGGCAGTACGTTCAGGTCTCTGGCTGTTCCCGGCTTTTTATCCCCCGCTTCTGACCGGCGGCCGACAAAAAGTCCGACCGTCTCCCCGGCCCGGGCTTCAGCAACTTCCTTATCTGAAACGAGCATTTTCCGGACCTTAAAGGAAAGTCCCTCCTGCCCTGGAGCCGGAACCAGACGCAGCCGATCCAAGAGGCGGATTGGTCTCATAAGCTTGACCTGACCCTGGTCAGGGCCTGTGGGATAAAAGCTGCCCACTTCCTGGCCGCTGGCTCCCTGGGGAACTAAAGGAGCCGAAAAGCCTTTTAAAAACCCGATACCGGCCGGGCGGCCGGCCACTTCGTCCAAAAGCTCCCCGGCCTCACTGATACTGTCCTCCCAGCCCTCAGGGCCTCCGTCAATTAAAAGACGATAGGCCCGCACCGTGTTGCGGACATAATCCGGCCCTTTCATCCGGCCCTCTATTTTGAGGGCCCCTATAGGCAGAGACAAAATAGCCGGTATAAATTCCGAGGCTTCAAGGTCGGCGGCTGAAAAGAAAGTCCTCTTTTTTCCGGCGTTCAGGTAAGAGCGGCGGCAGGGCTGGGTGCAGCCGCCTCTTAAAGCCGACCGGCCGCCTAAAAAACTGGAAAACAGGCACAGGCCGGAAAAAGAAAAGCACATGGCCCCGTGGACAAACATCTCCAGAGGCATAATGTCGGAAGAAACCAGAGTTTCAATTTCTTTGAATCCGAGTTCTCTGGGCAGGACGGCCCGACTGAAGCCTAAGCTTTTTAAAGCGTATAAACCGCCCCGGGTATAGGCGGCGGTCAGGGTTGAGGCATGGATGGGAATCTGGGGGCAGTGGCTTCTGGCCAGATGAGCCAGCCCCAGATCCTGAATGATAAAAGCGGCCGGCTTTAAAGCCGCCAGAGCCATCAGAGTCTTAAAGGCTTGGGCCAGCTCCCCTTCTTTGATGAGGGAATTGAAGGCAATATGGACATCCACCCCGCACCGGCGGGATTCTTCAATTACTCCGGACAGTTCGGCCAAAGAAAAATTGTCGGCGTAAGCCCGTGCCGAAAAACTGGAAAACCCGGCATAGACCGCATCAGCCCCGGCTTCCACGGCTGCGGCCCAGGAGGCCGGACTGCCGGCCGGAGCCAGAAGCTGGGGTTTTAACCGGGGCGGCCTGGGCCTTATGAGCTTAGGGGGACCGTCCCGGCGGTCTTTATTCATCACTGCGATTCCTTTAGATCTAAAGCCGCCGCAATCTCCCGGGCCGCAGCGGCCACAAACTTTCGGTGGTCGTCTTCGGACATTTTGGTGTGTCCGTCCGGCAAAACTCCGGGAATTGAGACGGCCTGGGGCCGGTTGGTCAGTTCCGGCCGGGTGGGGATCCCGTATTCATGGGCCAGACGCCCGTCGAAATAGGCGTTCTGAAAGTCCATGAATTTCAAGGCATGGGCTGTGGAATCAACGACCGCCGTTTCGGACGGGGTAATTAAACCGGCGGCCAGAGCCGTTTTCAGACCGGCCAGACCCTCCCCTCCCTGGGTGCAGACCGGCAGACCCCGGCGGTTAGCCTGAATCATGCCTTCCATAATGGCCTCTTCGGTCACCTCGACCACAAAAAAAGAAGTTCCGGCCGCTTTTTCGTACTGCTCAACCAAAGCCGCCAGTCTCGGAAAAGAAACAGGATCGCCTATCATGGCCGCCTGAGCCACCGAAGGCCGGACCGTGACCGGAGCGTACTTTCTTTCGGCCTGATTCTGGCTGTAATACAGAAAAACCGGATTGGCCCTTTCGGACTGAACGGCAATGACTTTCGGCAGCCGGTCAATAAGCCCGAAACGGTAAAATTTGAGAAGTCCCGACAAAATGGCAGTGATATTGCCGGCATTCCCGACCGGCACAATTATGACCAGATCCCCCAGCTCATAGTCAAACTGCTGGGCCACTTCGTAGGCGTATGACTCCTGACCCAGCACCCGCCAGGGATTTTTGGAATTGAGCAGCGTCACCTGATAGCGCTCCGAAAGGTGCTCGACCACTTTCATACAGTCGTCAAAGACTCCGGGCAGCTCAAAAACTTTAGCTCCCGAACCCAGCGGCTGACTCAGCTGCTGAGGCGTCACCCGGCCCCGGGGCAGAAGGACAGCCGACTTGACCGGACCGCCTAAGGAAGCCGCATATAACGCCGCCGCCGCCGAGGTGTCGCCGGTCGAAGCGCAGACAGCCATGACCTGAGTCAGTCCCTGACTCCGGGTCAGATACTGAAGATAGGAAAGGGCTGCGGCCATGCCCCGATCCTTAAAGGAAGCTGAGGGATTTAAACCGTCGAGCTTAACGTAGAATGAGGCCCCCACCTCTTTGGCCAGACTGGGCGGGGCGGCCACCACCGGAGTATGCCCTTCGCCCAAGTAGATGATGTCTTCCAGGGGAATAAGAGGGGCTATAAACTCGTGAAAGGTGAAAACGCCCCGGATGGCCTGCCGGTTGTCCATTAGCCGGTAATCGAAAAGACGGCGCCAGAAAGAACCCGGTTTTTGGCTTAAACGCTCGGACTGACTGTCGGTCAGCATCAGCAGGCCGCCGCACTTGGGACAGGTGTAATAAAGCCGGTCCGGCTGAAGCCGGCTCCGGCAGTTGAGGCAGTCATAGCCCAGGTCCCCGCCGGGTTCAGGAAGAAGGTGCGGGCGGATATCTTCCGGAAACAGATCCGTCTTCATCTCAAAATGTCTCCTTTCAAAAGGAAAAGCGGCTGCCCGGAGGCAACCGCTTGATTGACTGCGGCGGGATTATTTCCCCGTCTTATTAATCCTTGCGCGTTAACTGATGAGCTTTAAAAGCTGATCATTGAACGAGAAGCTGTACAGCAGCAGTAAAGCGATAACCAGAGCGTAGATAGCCAGGGACTCAATAATGGCCAGACCCATGAGCATGCAGGTTCTCAGAGTACCGGCGGCCTCCGGGTTCCTGGCAATGCTGGTGGTTGTGCCGTAAAGAGTAATCCCCTGAGCCAGCGCCGGCCCCAGAACCCCGACAGCGATGGCCAGAGCCGCCGACTGGGCAATGGTGGAGATGGTGTCCAGGGCCGCTACGGTTACAGCCGCATCGGCGGCTAAAGCCAGAGCGGACAGCGAGCCCACGAACAGAAAGGTCAGGCAGAAGACCAGGGTTTTTTTCATAATAGCGTTTTCTCCTCGCTAATGACCCAAAAATAATTGGGCTTTTTTATGTGGCGCAGCCGGCGTCAGCCGGTGTATAAGCTTAAATTAAACCCAGTCAGTGGGCCGGCTCCAAAGCCTCGGTTATGTAAACCATACCCAGAAGGGTGATGATGAAGGCCTGGAGAAAACCGGTAAAAAGCCCCAGGAACATCATCGGCAGCGGCAGAAAATACTGGCCGCCAAGCATGAACAGGATGGCCACAACCAGATCCTCGCCCATGATATTGCCGAAAAGACGTAAGGACAAAGATAAAATCCTGGCCGTGTGGCTTATGATTTCCACCGGCATCATCAAGGGAGCCAGAATCGGGGACGGACCCATGAAATGCTTGATATAGTGAAAGCCGTGCATCCTGATGCCGGTCAGGTGGGTGGTGCCCACGATGATCAAGGCCATGGCTAACGTAGTGTTTAAATTGGAAGTAGGAGACAAGCTGCCGGGGACTAAGCCGTTGAAGTTGCAGCAAAAGACAAAGAAAAACATGGTGCAGACCAGGGGGAAAAAAGGCCGGCCGCGGCGCCCCATTATGGAATCCTGAAAATTGCCCAAGCCCTCCACAATGGCCTCAAAGACATTCTGCAGCTTACCCGGGATCATGGTCACATTTCTGGTGGCCAGACGGCCGACCACTATTAAGACCAGAGCAAAGAACCAGGAGTAGACCAGATGGGGATATTCGTGGGCAAAGTGGCCGAACCCCAGCTTTTCCAAGATCCACACCAGCAGCATAACTGGATGTTCCATTTTATCCTCCAAAGTCTAAGTCCGCTCTAAGACCTAAAAACCAGGTTAACGAGTCATAGGGCACCTTTTAGCTGACTATATTACCATAGAAAGGCAGCCTCAAACAAGACAGCCAAAGACCCCGACCCCCGTGCCCGGACTAAAATGAAAACTCTTTGCCCTAAAGATTCATTATAACATAAAAAACGACATTATAAATATATTTTTGATGTAAAAATAAATATATTCATAAAAATATACCCAAAGACATCAAAAACAAGTCTTTTTCTCATTGGCTGGAAGTTAAAAAACGATAAAATAGTTTATCTGGGGCTCCAAAGACACGCATCCTCAAATTAGCAGCGGTCGGAATTTAAGTCTGAACTTTTTATTAACGGCGCGTTGAGACTAAAAGACGGGGCTGTTAAAAATAAAAACAGCCTTTTGACGATTTAGCAATAAAGTAAACCTGTAAACCGGCAAACGGGAACAAACTGGCCTGATTTGAACTTAAATTTCTTCCCGCCCGGCAACCCGCCGGTACAGATTGAAGCGGTGACTGCCGGACTTCTACGCGGCTGACAGACCGCGCAGACGGCAGCAAAATAAAAACAGGACAAAAAGGGCTGAACTTCACACTGCGTGTGTTTCCCAACTTGGGAAAAGTTCAGCTCAGTCATTCTGCGTGTGTCTGCTTGAGGCGAACCAAAGAAGCTCTTAAAAGTTTCTAAAAAATAATTTAACTTCTGTATGTTAAAACGGGTTATACCTTAAAGGGGTATTAACCCCGCCTATTCGCTTGGAGTAAAAGAGACTGCCGCGCCTTGGAACGGCGGCGGACTCCAGCCGATTATATACGGCACATACGAGTTTCAGCAGGTGACGCTTGATGATATGGGTGTGTCTGTTTGCCGAGCCGCACGGAGAAATCCCAAAAGACGGCGTTCAGGAGGTCATTCAAGGCAAACTGCGCCCGAGGCGTTATTTGAGGCGGCAAAACCGTATCTGGCCGACCCCGTCCGAGAGGTTCTGTATGCCCCTCATGACAAGACGAAGGGACTGCCTTATGGCGGAATCAGCGCGTCAGCGGAGACGACAATGCTCTCAGACGATACTGTCCCGGCGTTCGCTTATTACAGCAGGAGAAATAAATTAAGCGGCGAGAGCAGTTTGTCCGCCCGCGACAGTCAACCGAAGGTGGAAATTTGGAAATACTCTCCGGTTCAGCTGTCCGATAATCCGGGCATCGCCGACCCGCTGTCCGTCATTGTATCCATTGGCGACGCGATAAGTGACCCGCGCATGGAGCAAGCGGCAAATGAAATCTATTAAAATTTATGGAGGCGAGAATGAATGATGGTATCTGGATTATAAGCATTGCCGAAAATAACTGTTAAAGAACATTTTTACAGATTCTTTGAGCCTTCTATCAGCGACCGTCTGGAGATGATTGAACTTTTCTAACGCCGGACAGACGGTTTGATTCTGCAAAAATGCTAGTGTTAGGCAGCCCCAAAAATAGTATTTTTAAAAAATTAGATAAGGCAAAAAACTAATAATTCAATCAATTCGGTTATTTTTTTGCTACTCGTGATTGTTTCTGGCCTCATAAGACAGTCCGCGAATTTGAGAAAAAAGTCAATTGGAAGTGACAGCCATAAATACCAGGCCGAAAGCATCCCTAAAGACACAGTTACAGAAAGAAACCCTTATTTAACAATGACAGGCTCGGAAAAATTCCTATTTTTAGAAAGATGCATTTATAACTAGTTGACTGGATTTGTTAACCTTGTCAGGTATTCTTTGACCTGGTTTTTTTATTACTGGCAGCATCAGGGCTTTTAATATCCGATTGCTCAGTGTTTTCCCTGAAAAGAGCCTTGGCGCAGGCTCGGCCAAAAATACCAAGCCCAACATCTAATACTTTTACTCCTATAAGCCGCAGTTCGCGGGCGTAATTTTTATCATTTATGGCTGTCAGACCGTCTTTAGCCATTTTTGTCAATTTCCTCTCCCGACTCCTCGCACTCTGGCCTTCATCTTTTGAATACTTAATCTCAATGGCTGCACAAGTATCATCGTATAACGTCACCAGTAAATCCAGATAGCCGTCAGCTCCTTGAAATTCAGCTTGAACTTTCTTGGTCAGCCCTAAAAGGTAACCCCAGATCAGCAAATGGTAGAATGATTCATCTTTGTTGTGATGTTCTGGTGGGATTCTTTCCAAATAGGCTGAGAAAAAGTCAGAAAGCTTATTGCTGTCTTGATTTTTAATTGCCTCATAAAAACGGATTTTTTCTGCATTTTTGTCTTCAGTCAACGAAAGAGACAAAGTTTCATATAATACATGGTTAAAAGTAAATTCAACTTCATAATTTGGAACTCTAAAGGAAAAAAATTCCCGGCCGCTTGGATCAACGGTAATTTTATCCAATGTAAGATAGCCGGTTTGAAACAAAAAAGGGACTGGATTCAAATTTCCGGTAATACTCTCTGCGGTCTGGACGAAATCCTTTTCGGAAAAATTGTCACGAGCCACGTCATCAGCCAATTTCCATGGGTTATTTGAAATGACACTAGTACCCCGTAACCTTTAATTTGATGGGTGAAACTTCTTAGGTAAACCATGTTTTTAAAAATACTAAATTTCATTAATTTAGATATGATAAGCAAATAAGCAACGGATAACTTGATT
>JAISEL010000010.1 GCA_031264185.1 Deltaproteobacteria bacterium | reverse complement strand
GGTCAGTTAGATTACATGACAGCCGGCAGCATGAGGACTGATAATATGTCAGTCTTCCTGAAACAGGTCAGTAAAGCCCGTCGTAACAAGTTTGTCGTAATGGTACTTGACGGCGCCAGTACTCACAAGTCCAAAGCGCTGGTTATTCCAGCGAACGTTTCGCTGATTATTCTTCCTCCATATTCGCCTGAGCTTAACCCGGCGGAAAGGCTGCGGAATAAGCTAAGAAGAGGCTGCTTCTCCGATAGATACTTCGATATTCTTTAGAGGAGGCTGCAGAGCAAGCTGGCATTGGTCTGGACGAAATAAAAAGCAATCGAAGCGCTCTTAGATCTTTGACATACTGGGAATGGATTAAGGAAATTTTTAAAGCAACTTAGAATCAGCAGCATGGTTTTCCCAAAGCGTCTGGGCCTGGAGAGGAATGAATAGCAGACATCCAATTCCGTTAACATTTCATAAATGCAGGGAGTCTTGTCGGCATAAATCCGGTCTTCCGGAATTATCTCCTGCAATTTTTGGCGAGTCCGGTAAGTCTCTCCGGCTTTTCTCCGCGCACTGTTGATTTTTTCATATCACCACCGGCTTAAGACCCTCAGCGGCCGTATTCTATGCCCGGTCTTTTGAGCAGTCCCGGGCAGAAAAAAGGAAGTCAAGGCGTTAACCGGAGCAGGAAACAAGGCAATGAAAAAATCAGCTGCCCGGGCTATCCGGTCCGGGGACCTGAGTCAGCAAAATCAGCTCCAAAGGAACAGCTTGGCGCTGACAGCTAAAGGCCTGACCATCAGCCGGAAAACTGTGCCATCGGCCCCTTATAATTTCCGAGTCGGCCTCCGGATTCAACTGACCCCGAAACATTGAGCCCAATGTGAGCCCGTCCGCAGCCAACCGGCCGGCCTCCGGATTCAATCCGGACTTGATTGCTCATAGGCAGGAAACGAACCGGAAAGGCCTCAGGCAGTCATCGTTTTCCCGGTCCGTCAGGAATTATTTGAGGCAATAATCAGCCAGGGCCGACAAAAAACATAAGCCGCCGGCCAACTTTTCTCATTGACAGCTATATTATTACCCAGGCGGATAATTATGAGAGTCTATTTTCTTTGGGTTCACCCTGACTTTCGCGTATTTAACTTTATCTATGGTCAAAATTATCCGCCGGAGTAATACCTTGCGATTGGCTTTCGGACTAATTCGGACCTGGCGCTGCTTGCTCTTTGAATTAGAAGATACAGGGCCAATGGTCCGCAGAACCTGAGGCCGGAAGATCCGGCCCGGCTTTGACAAGGCTGAAATTATCAGCCCATGAGTTTGAAAAATAAGGTAATGCTCCGGCCTGTCAGGCATAAAAAAATGTGAACGAAAAACAAAGCCCGCTTATACCCGCTGCTATACGGCTGACAGTTCCACAGCCGAATCTGTAGAGGACAGCCGCCTCCAAATCATGGCCCAGGCCGCGCCTGACAAAAGCGGCCCGGGAGATGCTCCCGGGCCGCCGAGCTTTGAGCTTCCGGTCCGGCCGAGCAGGGCCGTTTTTTGGACCAAAAGCTGCACCACCAAGGTTTTGCAGTCAATTAATCGTCATAATTTCCGCGGGGGCCTTTATCGGTGTTCAGAAATTTGCCTTTTTCCAGGATCTTGGCCTCGGTCCAGTCATCGGGGGTTTCCAGACGCTGGGCTTTAGGGCCGGCATCGTAAGATCCGGCTTTTAAAATCGCCTCATAGGCTAAAGGCGCTGTATCCGTGGCGTAGAAGACCTCGGTTAAAAGGCGGTATACAAAATCCTCCACCTCTTTAGCCATCCGGTCCCTAATCTCTTTTGACTGGGCTAAGATCTTGTTTTCAAAAGGCAGGTTAAGGCTCTTAAAATCCCCGGCTTTATACTTTTTACTCTCACCGCAGGCGACCATTTCGGCCCAGAGTTCTTCGGACATGCCTTTACCGGGCACTTTAACCAGACTGCCGTCTTTTAAGTTTGCATTCCCGTAATCATCGATCTCTACCCCCCAGGAGACCATCTGAAGAGCCGTGGCCACATTGGCCTTAGTCGTCCGGGTTTCTTTGGCTATCCGGCGGAGACGGTCGGAAGAATTGCCGCTCGTCCCGTGTTGAGCTCCGGACAGACCGTAAGGAGCAATAGCCTGATGAATCCGGGCGGTCAGCTCCACCTGAATACCGGCCGAGGCTGCCTGAATACCGTGGGTCGTCCCGTTGTTCAAGGCAATCCAGTCCGGAAAGATATCGTGGGCATTTAAACCCTGGATTAAAAATAAAGCGTCTTCAGGAGTGGAAAGGCCGATATCGCCTTTAATCTCCCCCACTTCGCATTCCAGCCCCGCCCACTTGGGGATATAAGGATTAATTGCAACAGAGGCCAGCAGATTCTGATCATCGGGCAGATGGGAAGCGTCAATGGCGATACTGGTAATGCCGGCCTCAAACATGGAAGGCACTTCCACTTTACCCACCGCCAAATCCTGGGCATTTTTAATACCGTAGTGATCGGCGTGGATAGCCACCGGGACGGTAATACCCATCTCGTTAATTAAAGCGTCAACCTGGCGGGCCATGTTCCAGTAACTGGTCATACAGTAGAAATCATGGCCGCCCTCGCTTTTGGCAATTTCAATAAGACAGGCCGCATTGGCTTTCTGGGCCGCCGCCAGGGTCCCCCGGATAATTAAGTGATTCCGGCCGTTAGCCGCGATGGTCATGGCTTGGCCCTTGGCCTTTAAAGCCCGGTCAATGAACTTGCCGCTGACGATCAAGGCACGGGAGTTAGGAAACAGGGCCTGAATATTGGGAGGCCGCCCTATTTCCAAAAGCTTTTCGTACTCCTTCGACTTATTAGACCAAGCCATACATTCGCTCCTTACTTAAAACAGAATCAGCGGCCTAAAAAATGAATTCAAGCCGGCCAGTCGGTTTTCAGAAGTGTCGGGTCGCGGATTAGAAGTTCGGCTATTTCCACCGCATTGGTGGCCGCCCCTTTCCGTAGATTATCAGCAACGACCCACATGGTCAAGCCGTTTTCATGGGAAAGGTCGGCTCTGATCCGGCCCACAAACACTTCATCCCGGCCGGAAGCTACTGAGGCTAAGGGGTACTGGTTTTCTTTGGGCTTATCAACAACTAAAATTCCCGGCGCCCTGGCTAAAAGTTCCCGAGCCGCCTCCGGACTTATGGGCCGGCCCGTTTCTATCCAGATAGCCTCGGAGTGGCAGTAGAAGACCGGAATACGGACACAGGTGGCCGAAACTTTGATATTCTGATCATCGAAGATCTTCAAAGTCTCATTGACCATCTTCATTTCTTCTTTGGTGTAGTCATTGTCCATAAAGACATCAATGTGCGGCAGACAGTTAAAGGCAATCCGGTGAGGATAAACTTTGGGGGCGGCTTCCTGAAGGCTTAACAGCTGCCTCGTCTGAGTCGACAGCTCTTCAATGCCTTTTTGACCGGTCCCGGAAACCGACTGGTAAGTGGCCACCACAATGCGTCTGATGCCCACGGCGTCATAAATGGGTTTCAAGGCTACCAGCATCTGAATGGTCGAGCAGTTAGGATTGGCGATGATGCCGCGATGTTTTTTAACGGCGCCCGGGTTTACTTCCGGAATTACCAGAGGCACCCTGGGATCCTGACGCCAGCAGGAGGAGTTGTCAACCACAGTCACGCCGGCCCGGGCGGCCATGGGCGCAAATTCCTGGCTGGCGGTGGCCCCGGCCGAAAATAAGCACAGATCCAAGCCGTCAAAAGCTCCAGGTCCCACCGCCTCAACTTTGACTTCCGCCCCGTCAAACTCGATCTTCTGACCGGCGGAACGGGCTGAGGCCAGAGGCCTTAAGGACTTAACGGGAAATCCCCGCTCGGCCAGATTCTTCAGCATCTCCTGGCCCACCGCTCCGGTTGCTCCCAGCAAACCGACATTATACTCTTTTGTCATCAATCTTCGGCGCAGAAACCTAAGGCCTAAAGGCCTGGAAAACGCCGCCTCCTTAAAGTTTAATTAAAATTAGAAACGAAGTATCCGCTTCAGTCCGCTCTCTGAATCAGGCGGCAATATTTTTGGAAACCACAGCCGATCCGAGAGCCTTTAACCCTTTAAACGGCCAAAAGTCCTGACTGCCGCCCGCCAGAAGAGAATTCCAGCCGGCTGCCCTTCGATACATTAAGACCCGCCGGCTCCCCTGTCCGGAATCCAAATCAGCGTACGGCCTCTGGGCCAGAGGCAACCCGCCGTCGGGTGCCCTGATACACCCCGCCCCTGCCAGACGATCATCAAAGCCGGCTTTTGCCGGTCAAAAACGCCGGAGACCTAATCAGCGCAAACGGCATCCTGAGCCTAATGTCTTTGGCACAGCGGTGAATCTTGATCCTTGATCAGCCCGATCCTGTTCCCACTGGGGCGGGGATAATCCGCCTCTTCAGTCGGAGGCCCAAGCAGCTGCAACAGATCCTGACTGTCCAGGACAGAGGTCTGCCCGTTTTTCACAAAGACGCAGGCCCCGGTATTCCGGGCCTTCAAATCCACAGCTAAAGAAATGAAGATGGGTTTTTCGGAGGCGCCGCCGCAGTCACAGTCACGGAGCTGGGTCAGCCCCGCCTGGGCCGGCTTGAGAGCCGCCGGGCTGTAATCAGCGATTTTCATCTCAATTATGTAATCCTGATCTTTATGCTTGACCTTCATATGAGCCTGACCCCGGTTTTTACCGGCTTCCGGACGGGCACCGGCCCCGACTGGCCGCAGGCAGGTCTGCAAGACGCTCCGGCAGAAATTCCCGCTCTTTTTCAGACTCAAGGATTCCATGAAGCTCAAGGCCGAATTCTGTTCGGACACGCCCGGCCTCTCTTCGGCCTGTTCCAGGGCCATTCCGGTCATAACATTTTGGTCAATTTTAACGGAAAACGCCTCCTTACGGTCACTAGAGGACAGGCCCGAAAACAGGCGCATAAAAATGACGGCCATGTTGTGTACATCGCCTGCAGCCAGATAATGGCCCAATTCGACGGCCGCCGCCTCAGCCATTCTTTCAGATGAATAAAGATTATCCATAAACAGGGCCGGCAGCGCGGTCCGGACTTCAAAGCTGGGACAGTCCAGGGTGCAGAAGCCGCCGCTGCCTTCCCGCAGGGGCAAATATCCCGCCTGACAAGGAAATCCTTCCGGAGGCTCGGCGCCGGTTTCCTCCGGTGTTCCGGCGGAATTTCTGCTTGCCCGAAGGCCGGAAAACTCCTCCGCTGTCAGTTTATAATCTCGGAGAAATTTCCTGATAAACCCGCTGGAGCCGGATTCCATCCAACGGCTATTAAATTCCCCGTCCCGGAAGAAGAGCAGAGCGCTAAAGGGACTGCAGACTCCGGTCCTTACGTCAAAGGAAAAACCGTCATAGTATTCCCGGATACGCTCCGGAAGCTCTTTTTCGTTCAGCCAGAGCTGTTTGGCCGTACTATTAAAGTGCGGGGCGAAATACACCTCCAGTTCCTTCACGGTCAGGCCCATGAAGGCGGCGAACTCAGAATCAAGGGAGATGTCCGCGAGGCTGTTGGGAGGGGAAAAGACCCCCAGTCGGGAAAACTTGGAAATCCCGGTGGTGAAGACAAATTCCAGGCGCTGATCATTGGATTTTATTTTAGTACAGAAACTTCGCATAAAGCTGCGGGCTTGTTCCGCCACCAGTTTAGGGTCATAGGTCAGTCCCCTCTGAATCAGACTTATGACGGGAGCGTCGCATTCGTCAGTCAGCAGGACGATTTTTGGGGAGGCGGCCCTGCTGACATCCTTCAGCAGATTGGAAAAGGCGGCTGAACACCTGCTGCCTCTTAAAGAGACTTTATGCCGTTCAGCGTTGACTTCCAGGCAGGACATAAGGGCTTCTTTAAGTTCGTCCCGGTTTTCGCAGTCATCAGCCTCGCTCAGGTCCAGATGAATGACCGGTCTGGGGGTGAATCCGGGGGAATTCATGAATTCCCGGGCCGCCAGTCCCTGAAAAAGCTCATTCCGCCCGGAGAAGAAGGCATCCGGAGCCGAGACGGTCAGGGATTTGCCGAAACGCCGGGGCCGGGCGCAGAAGACGGCTTTTCCCTCCTCCGGCAGCAGGGGAAAATATTTCGTCTTGTCCGCATATACAGCCTGCCTGTCCCGCACTTCCTCAAAGGTCTGTATCCCTGCGGGCAGTTTCGGCGGTAGCGGCTGTTTAGGGTCCATATAAGTCTCCTTCTAGCCAGGGCCTCAGGATACAGTTTATATAATTCTGCCTTCCCATGTCCGATTGACAATCTTACCATATTACAGGATTATGGTTTCTTCAAATACAGGCAGTAAGGCCTCATTCAGGCGGGAACACCTCCTGCGAACGGCTGCCCAGGTATATTCCTTAAACTCTGCCAGGGCTTAAAGAAAAAGGACTTCAACCGGACAGAGGCCAAAGTCCTAAATTCTTAACTGGTGGGCGATGTGCGACTCGAACGCACGGCCTTTAGCTCCGGAGGCTAACGCTCTATCCAACTGAGCTAATCGCCCGAACCAACCCGCAACTCACTGGTTTACCGGACAGGTGAACAGCTTAAGCTTACAGCCATTTTTTGTCAAGAGAAGAAAAAATCCCAAAAATGATAATAGGCTCCGAGGCCCGATGAGGGCTTTCGCGAGCTACTTTTTGACCCTTTCTATATATGTCCCCGAACGGGTGTCGATCTTCAGAAAGTCGCCTTCATTGACAAACAAAGGCACCTGAACCACTAAACCCGTAGATAAAGTGGCCGGTTTGGTGGCGCCGGTGGCTGTATCGCCTTTGACCCCGGGATCGCTTTTGGTGACTAAAAGATTGACCGTGGTCGGAAAATCCAGACCAATCGGCAGACCCCGGTAGAAATTCAAGGTCAGATCCATGTTCTCGGTCAGAAAATTGCGGCTGTCGCCCACCTGCCCGTCCGTTAAATGGACCTGCTCGTAAGTGTCCTTATCCATAAAGACATAGCCGTCTTTGGCGTCAAAGTAGAGGTACTCCACGCTTTTTTCTTCTAAATCAGGGGCTTCCAATTTCTCGCCGGACCGGAAAGTTTCGTCTAAAACCCGCCCTGTCAGAAGGTTTTTTATCTTAGTCCTGACAAAAGCCCCGCCTTTGCCGGGCTTGACATGCAGAAAGTCAACAATAATATAGGGCTCATCTTTGAAAGTAACTTTTAAACCCTTGCGGAAATCGCTGGTGGAATACATCTGAACAGATCCTCCGACCGGCCGGTGGCCGGGAAAACATAATTAAAGGCTTAAGCCGACTGAAATCAGTCCAGCTGTCCAGCCGCTTCGTTGTCACTCAAGTCCGGTTCCTCGGCCAGACGGTAAATTGTCTCCCCTGGCCGGACTAATCTTAATTTTCGGCGGGCCTCATCTTCCAAATAAACCGGATCTTGCCCGAACCGCTCAATACGGGCCATGAGTTGCCGGTTTTCTTCTTCTAACCGGAGGTTGTCGGCCTCCAGAGCCTCTTTTTTAACTTTCAGGCCACTGGAACGGTATAGGCCGTCATTGGTGACCAGTAAATACAGGACCGCCACCAGAGCGCCTAATACCAGTAAAACACAGCAGATCTTCCTGGGCAGCGAGCACACATACTGTCTTAAAAAACGGCCCACCACCCCTTTCGGTTTATTGGAAGTCTGACTTGTACTGGCCGCATGTTCGGCTGTCTCTTTCATATGCCCCTCTGATTTGAGTCCGTTTACGGTCTGTCAGGCAGAGTAGCCGCCATGACCACCCGGTTAAAGTTTTTTTGTCTTAAGGCCTCAATGACCTGAAAAACCACCCCGTAATCCGTCTCCCTGTCGGCGGAGATTAAAATCACCACTTCCCGGCCGTCGGCTCCGGTCTGTTCCAGCAAATCGCCCAGTCTGGCCACAGTAGTCGGACGCCCTTCAAAGAAAAGATCGTTCTGGGAAGTGAGGCTGATTTCCAGACGCTCATCGGTTTGGACCAGGGCCTTTGAAGCCAGTTCCGGCAGTTCCAGCTTAAGTCCAGGCAAAACGGCAAACTGGGCTGTGACCATAAAGAATAGGACCAGCTGGAGAACAACGTCCACTAAAGGAGTCATATTGACCGCAGGCGAAAGGGATGAGGACCCTTTTTTACCGGAAAAATTCACTGCGCGTTTGCCTTCCGCCTTCCGGCTTACCTGACTCTGGGGTCTAAGATGACCGGCGGATCGGGCGCGGCCATAGATTCCAGCAAATCGGCCCCCAGATCTTCCAAATCACCGGTTAAAACATCCACCCGGTTTAATAAAAGCCGGTGAATAACCATGGCCGGAATGGCCACCACTAAACCGGCGGCTGTGGTCAGAAGGGCCTGACCTATACCGCCGGCCAGAAGTCCTGGATTGCCTAAACCTGCCTGAGCCACGACTCCGAACGCGCTGATCATGCCCGAAACGGTGCCCAAAAGCCCCAGCAACGGCGAAACTGCAGCAATGACCCCCAGAAGTTCCAGATGGGAGGCCAGAAAGACCGCCTCCCGGCGGCCGGTCTCTTCCATGGCATCTTTAAACATCAGACGCGAATGGCCGATCATTTTAAGAGCCTGCCGGATAAGGCGCTCCGCCGCTGTCTGACCGTCCTGGCACAGGTAGGCCACCTCATTGTACTGACGTTTGGCCAGGAGATCGTTAACCGAGTATATTAAATTCCTGGGCAGCACTTTAGAGCGTCTGAGGCTCCAGAGCCTCTCCATAATAATGGCCAGAGCAGCCAGAGAGCAGCATAAAATGGGATACATAACCCAGCCGCCCCGCTGGATTAAATCTAACAAAACGCCCATGGTTCAGATATGTCCGTAAGATGATTCATATTAAAAAAAGAAAAACCTTTCAATCTTAAAATAGCCTTAGCCCTCAAATGGAAATGACCCAGCATACTAAAGAGCTTATTTTAGAAGCTTAATTTTGGGCCTTATTTCCGGCCATTGCGGCCGGTGGCGACGGCGTCCACGGCCATTTTAACCAAAGCCGATTCGGCCTTGGTATTATTGGGCTCTAATTCCAGGACTTTTTCATAAGCGGTCCTGGCCTGGTCGTTACTGCCGACTTTCCGGAGAGCCTCAGCCGCCTCAAACCAGTTTTTGGCTTTGGAGTCCTTCTGGGCCAGTTTGAGTAAACTTTGGGCCGCCCCTTTATCCTGACCGGTCTGTTTCTGGGCCAAAGCCAGATAACGCCAGTTTTCGGCATCATCATCCTGCCCGGTCCATTCCGTGGCCACCTTAATCAGAGTATTCCAGTCCTTATCTCTTTCATACTGGTCGGCAATGAGGTCTCGTATATCCTTTTTGGCCGGGTTGCCGGGATAGAGCCAATTAGCCTGCTCCAGCATCTCTTTGGTCTGGCCCTTTTCCTTGTACAGAGCCAGAAGATAACCCCTGGCGTCTTCTTCAAGTTGACGCTTGTGGTCCAGTTCCAAAGCTCTTAAAAAAGCTTTTATGGACTGATCCCAGTTTTTATGCTGAAAATGGGTGATGCCCAGATTATAAAATTCCACGCTCTCCAAAGAATACAGATAAAGCTGCCTTTCAAATTCCGAAGACAGCTGACCGGCCGGAGGTCTGAACAGACCGACCAGCTGACTTTGGGCCAGACGCCTTATTCTGACTGTTTCACCATCAGTCCCTTTCTGAGTGGCCAAAAACTGCCAAGCGGCCTTAGCCTCGTTAATCAAGCCGTCTTCGGCATAGGCCTGGGCCATTTCCAGCCTTAATTCCAACGTCTCGCCTAAAGATATGGCTTTGGCCAGAAAATCCCGGTAGCCTGGGCGGTCGTTTTCGGCCTGAGCCAGACGGGCTAAATTTAAATACACCGCCGCGTCGTCTCGGTCGTGTTCCATAGCCGCTAAGTAAGCCTGCTCCGATTTATCGAAATCCTTATTCTCGTAAAAAAGGTAGCCAAGACGCTTGTAGGCATTGGCTTTATGCTCACCGGGCGGCAGAACCCTGGCCAATTCTTCCCAGGCCAGCAGCTGTCCGGGACGGTCGCCTGATTTTTCCCTTAAACGGATTATCTCGGTCCAGACTCCTGGGACTTGCTCGGCTGAAACAAGGGGCAGTAATCTTTGGTAAGTTTTCTCTTCTGAATCAGTCTCTCCGGTTTCCCGGTAGACGGCTAAAAGTTCTCCCAAGTATGACATCCGCCTGGCCTGATCGGTTACCTCTGGGTCAGACGAAAGTTCTTCGTAAAACCGGGCCGCTTTTTTAGGCTCACCGGGGCGGTATAAAACGGCCAGATTATTTTTCAGTCCTTCGGTCGGCTGGCCGTTTTTTTGGGCCAAAGACAAAAGCCTCTCCAAAGTTACGATCTCTTTGGCTTTATCCTGCCTGTCCCGGTATAAGCCCAGAAGGCTGGCCAAAACCGCCCCTGACTTGCTGTCATCAGAGGAATTGACCAGATCGTCTTCCAATAAGCCTATTAATTCTTCCTTCTGCCCGGCCTGACCTAAGGCCTCTCTTAAGCCTGCCTGCCAGACTGAAGACACAGGCTCCAGTTCCAAAGCCTTCCGATAATACCCGATTTTACGGTCCATCTCAACCGAAGAGTGGGCCAGGGCTCCAAAGTCGGCGGCGGTATAGGCGGCTCTGAGGTAAAAAACGGCCACCGGCCTGGAGCCTTCTCTGACCTCCACGGAAACGGTCTTGGGTTCTAAAAATGCCTCTTCCCCAAGTAAAGACACGAGCCTGGCCTCTCCCCTGACCACGGCGTTAATGTCAAAGTCAGGGGAATAAAAAAGCAGATCATAGTTTTTCCAGCGGTTGGTGTTTAAGCCTTTGATGATCAAAATGTCCTGAGGCTTAATATCAAGAGTCCCGGCGTCCGGAACCTGAAAAAGCCTGTTGCTGACCTGTAAATCCAAAGACTCCACTTTGAGGGGGGGCCCCAAAAAACGCCCGTACGTCCGGGCGAAAGAATCCGGAGATGCGGCATACCAGACAATTCCGGCCAATATAAATCCGCCCCCCAAAATCACAATAGAGATCCACCAGGGCCAGGAGTCTTTGGGTCCTGAACGCTGGGAGATATTATAATCCCGGTACATGGCCATAATGGTTATTTTACCTTAAAATTAGGGGCCGGAAGCCAAAAGACAGAGTCTGTAAATTTTAACCCCGATCTTCTCCCTGGGGAGGCCGGAAAAGGACCAGCTATTTAATCACTTAGATTTTTATATCATATTTTTAGATAATTTACAGCTTTTTGTGCCCCATAAACGGGCAGTATCCCTCAAAGACGCCTAAAGTCGGCCTAAGTCCGGTCCGTAGAATTCCCGGGACGGAAAATGGCAGGAGCCAGCTAATTGTAAATTGCTCTACAGACAGGGAACCTTTTGATTCCGGCCTGTCAGATTTATTTTGCAAAGACCCAGCCTAAGACAGATTTTAAGGGCTGACTGCCCGCCTGATTACTTCCAGTACCGGCCGGAGTCCTAACTTTGACTAAGTAAATTTCTGACCTGCATCTCGGAGTCATCTCAGCGGTCTGCCTCAGGCTGAGAGAAAACGGGCGGCCATTGGGGCAATTCGGGAATATGTCCGGCGAATATATGACAGGACGACATATCAGATGCCTAAGTCCAGTATTTTCAACGCCTGAGACTCGGCGATGGGGAGCAGAAGCGTTAATTGAAGAAAAATGCAAAGACTGTGCGGGAGCGACTGACAGTAACGGCGTAACCGTTCACAAAAAATTTTCCGGGCAAATCTTTTAAGGCGAGCCTTTCATGGCTGACCGCCGACCGGCCTCTTTAGAAGGCCTGAAACCAAGACGGAATTATCTGTTTGAAAAAATAAAATACAGTATACTTTAAATAATAATCAGACCTGATCAGGCCGGATTTTATCGAGGACCTTAAGGCAGAAGGAGGATTGTATGAAGCCGGAACTGCCCGCTGTGATGCAGACCTTTGAAGATTTGCGTACCAGGAAAACCATATACGCGGACAAAACCGAATATTTCACCCTCCTGCCGGAGGGCAGAAAAGTCGTCTTTTGCGCCCGGCCCCGGCGGTTCGGCAAATCTCTGACTGTCACCGCCTTGGATGCCTTCCATTCCGGGAAGAAAGAGCTTTTTCACGGCTTGTCCGCCGAAAAATTTACGAACTCCCCTGAGTTCGCCCCAAAGCCGGTCATTCGTCCTGACATGAGCCGGTTTCGGGACTGCGTCAGCAAGGAACTTCTGGAAAAAAATAATTGCCTGTCTGAAAGACATTGCTGAAGAATTTAAGGTTACTGTAAGCAAGACTGATTCCGCCGATGCCTTTTCCCGGCTGCTTGCAGCTGCCGGCAAGGCAGCCTCCCAAAAAATCGTCCTGCTGACTGACGAATACGGCACCCCAGTCATAAGTTTAATCCAGATAGATGAACCGACTTATGATCAGCGGCTGGTCAGCCAAACCCGTAACATTCATGCGAACATTCTATTCCATGATCAAAGCCAGCGATGGATGCCTTAATTTCGTCTTCATCACCGGGGTTACTAAATTTTCCGGAATGGGTGTCTTTTCACCCTCAATAACCTCGCTGATATCTCGACTGAACCGGAATTCGCGGCCTTCATTGGCCTGACTCAGGCGGAACTGGAGCATGACTTCGCTCAGCACATTACGGCCGCAGCCGAACAGCTCATGTCAGACGAAAAAGAGCTTTTAAAGCAGATCCGAAGCGACTATGACGGTTTTTCCTCTGACGGAGTGACCAGAGCCTATAATCTCTTTTCCACTCTGCTTTTCTTAGGATACAGGGAGTTTAATAATTACTGGACGGAATCCGGTTCCAACGGCCTCATCCGGAAATTTTTAAATGCCCGGAAACTCACGGCGGAAGAATTTTCCGGACTTAAGACCACTTTAAATTTCGCCAGGTCTCCCGGAAAAACAGGGTCCGCGCCTCCCAAAGGCTTTCTTTATCAGGCCGGTTACCTGACCTTGCGTAAAGACAGCCGGGGAGCCTGCACCCTGGACTATCCGAACTTTGAAGTCCGCCCGGCTCTGTCGTCTCTGTTCATGGACAATTTATGCCCCTCCGAAGATATCGGAGATGAGGTCCGGTTGAACTGGACGGATATCCGGCCGCAGGCGATGCCCCTAATCTGACGGCCGTTTTGGGGCGCCTGTACGCAGGCCTGTCCTATCCGGATCATGCGGGTGCCTTTTCCGTGAGGCTGGCCAGAAGAATTTTGGCCGGACTTTCAAAGATGCTGAAAAAAAGCCCAGAGACCTGCATGATCCACTCCCGGATTGTAGTTTTCTGATTTCCATGCGTCAGAGCATGGCGAGTATTTCTGTCGGAGCGCTTTGCAGTCCTGTCTGCGTGGAGCCGGGGCCCATGTCCGGCCCGAAGCCCGTAAAAACAGAGGCCGGTCCTATTTGGAGGTCCGGTATAAAGGCCAGGTTTACATAATGGAGATGAAATCAGCCGCCGGCCGTCAGGCCGTCCATAACGGGATGACCCGGATCCGGGAGCTTGACTGCGGAGGAGCCTCCAGAAATCCCGTCCTCATTTCCATGGCTGCGGATACGGCGGTCAGGAACCACGGGGCCTGCATCTTTGTGAAAAACGGAAAGCCCCCGGTTCTGGACCATCAGGAATTGTACAGGCTCTCTCTCCGGCCGGATACGGAATCAGATCAAATTCCAGCCTCCCAGGATAAACCTGATAAGGCGGTTGAGTCTGGCAAGACTTAGACAGACAATAATAGAGTCTTCCTGAACTGAAACGGCTCTCTGGTCTCTTAAATAAATATTGAGCTCCGTGAACGCTTAAGTAGCGGCTGTCAGTAAAGCAGAAAAAAGTTGACTTACATTAGTTTGATTTTAGACTTATCATATAACAATAAAATGTTTATTATGGGTATCGCGATCACGCATGTTGAGCCGATTTTTTTTGTTTTTTTTGCGATCAAGCATGTAACTATAAATTAGAGTTTTTTTTAAAATTTTTAGTTGTTTTGATAATAAATTGGAATATTAACGTTTTCATCACGTTGCAATCAAAACAGTCGATTCCATAGTAAATTTGAAACTTTGACGCTTTAGCTTAATCC
>JAISEL010000158.1 GCA_031264185.1 Deltaproteobacteria bacterium | reverse complement strand
TGATTAATTCTTATTGAAAGTAATGTGTACAATACATTAAATTATCTAAAATAATGTTTAGATTTTTTTTGAATACTATATTTAATTTACATTTTTTTATAGTATTTAAGAATTAATAGCAATAATTAGCCTGATTTTTTCAAGATTCTGACAGCAGGAATGTTCTTGATGGGAAGTTCAAAGATGACGACCAGAACCAGGGGGCGAATTACTACAGTTTTGGTCATAAATGTTATTGGGCGGACAATTTTCTGTCCCGGTCAAATTAAGAATTTCGGACGGTCATGTTCAGTGAATGAAAAACGCTGCCAAATGAATGATCGCTTGACTTCGGATCAATTTAAAATTGGCATGATTTTTGCTCTCTCTCTCTCTCTCTCTCTCTCTCTCTCTCTCTCTCTCTCTCTCTCTCTCTTAATAACACGCTTCAAAAACGCTTCTTTTTTTCTCTTCTTTTTTCTGCAGAAAGACAGACCAGACAACCAACGCTTTGGTCACGGTCTTTTAGTCTCTTCAATAGTAGAGCTTCCTCAGGGCTGGCCTCAGCAGGCTTCAAAAGCCACTGCCTCACCAAGGCGGGCCCGGCTCATAAAACCTCGTTTTCGCCTAAAAAACAGAATCCAGCCTTTCATTCGGATAAGTTCCAGACCAGAGGGGTAATGATAATTTTTTTATCCTAAAAGTTAATAGTATGCTGATAATAAATTTATATACTCTTATTAAAAATTATTTGCTAGTTTTATAACATATATATACTTAATAAAATTATTAAATACAGTAAAATAGAATTAACAATAGAAATAAGTATAATAAAATAATCTGTTTACAGGCAGAGTGTTTCATTGGGCAAAACACTTTCATTTACTTATCAGTGAATTTATTCACGCTACAAGGAGAAACTGATGAAACTTAGACTTTCTAAGGTTATGCTCTTAAGCTGCCTTGGACTTTTACTCATGTCTCCGTCATGGGCTCAGGATTCGCTGCCTCCGGTGGAAGTTACAACCACTTTTGCCAATCCTCCGCTGACCACTGAGGAAAAGGCTGAGGCAACTAACCGCCAGGTTTTTGATTCAGCTGAACTGGAAAATTCCTCGGCCGAGGTTTTAAGCGATTTTCTGGCAGAAATGGGGATCGGAGTTTACAAGGCCCCCACCGATTATGACCACACTCTTTTAACTCTTCGTGGTTTTCGGACAGATCATTTAAGTAAAGAACTGGACGGCCATGTGCTTTTCCTAATTGACGGCAAAAGAACGGGCACCAATAACCCCACCCAGATCCCTTTGATGAACGTGGAACGGGTTGAGATCCTCAGGGGTCCGGAGATGCTCAAATACTCTGGAGCCGCAGCCGGTGGCATAATTAATGTCATTACCAAAAGAGGCGGACCGGACAAAATAGCCGGGTCTTTGGAACTGGGTCTGGGCAGTTTTGATTATTACAAAACCCAGGTTAAGTTAAACGGCCTATTTCAGGGTTTTGATTATTCGGTGGGCTACAGTTACCAGGAAAAAGGCAATTACGACGACGCCAACAGTAATACTGTCTATCACAGTGATACTGAGGGCATCTATTCGGGGATGGCCAATTTTGGCTACACCTTTAACGGGCGTCACCGTATCGGCTGGGAAACGTATTATTACGAGGTTGATAAAGCCCATCGGCCTTCATATACAGATTACGTGGACCAGGTTGTTTACGGCCCGAGCGTGATGAACAGGTATAATATAAGTAATTCTCTGGTTTACGAAGGCTCAACAGAAGACGATCGCTGGAACTGGCAGGCCAGTTACACTTTCGGGGAAAACTGGTCAAAGCAGTATTCTGTCGGAGAAAAAGTTGGCCCCATGGCGGCTAAGTTTGACCGGAAAATTTTCCAGTCCTCTCTGACCTACAATGGGGATATTTTTACTATTACCGGCGGATTTGACTATCTTCTTTATGACACCGAAGAAGGAGCCCCCGGCTCAGTGGCAAATCCGGTGGGTAGGCCTATGATTCCCACAGGGAAATTTAAAAATGTAGCCGGATATCTGGTCGGCAATGTCCGCTTTTTGGAAGAAAGGCTTATTTTCAGTGCCGGACTTAGATACGACAACTACAAAGTATCAGATAAACGCCAGGATCCCGGCGATTGGACCAACCTGCCACCCGTTCATGCCGGTCAGCGTCTGCCCTGGAGTCAGACCTTCACTCATCTGTCACCTTCCGTAGGAGTCAGCTATCTGCCTTTAGACTGGCTGAAACTGCGGGCCAACTACACCAACAGCATGCGGCCGCCCTCACCACGGGAACTGACTTCCGGTTTTTACGAGCCGTACAATTTTTGGGGCTATCCCTGGAACAAGGCCGAAAAGACCAATACTTACGAAGCCGGTTTTGATTTAAATTTTCCCTATTTTAACCTGTCCAATACTTACTTCTATTCCGAAACTAAGGACTATGTCTATCAGCACGCCAGTCCCGATGTAGCTCCCAGCCCAGCCCGTCAGAGGGTGAGAAACGCCGACAAGCAGACCCGTTCTGGCGTTGAACTGACGGTCAGCGGCAATATAGCCGGAGCTTTAGGCGCTCAGAATTTTGAAGTGAGGCCATATTTTTCCTATTCCCATCTTTTCAAATTTGAGGAACTTTTCCGTCGCGGCTACCAAGGGCCCGCTAATTACGGCGACTGGGTGGATATGACCGGCCAGATCCCCAAAACTTCCATGAGCGGAGGGGTTCGTTTCCGCTATCCCTCTGTCAAACTGAGCGCCAACCTCAATCTGAGCTATTGGGGCCGAAGCCAGTACGCCTTAGGACAGTGGGCGCCGGGATTTACCATCGCTAATTTTAGTCTCAGGAAAGGTTTACTGGATTTTAACAATTATGGGAGCTTGGATTTCCGTCTGGATATAAACAACCTCTTCAACAAAGACTATGTTTTCGGTAACCCCAATACTACGACGTATCATATGCCCGGCCGGAGTTTTTACGCCGGAATAATTTATAACTTCTAAGCGTAACGGCCCGGCCTTTAATAGGCCGGGCTTGATTACTTTAATTCGTTTAAAAATCTCTCCGTGTTATAATGCTGAATAACAGAGCCTAATCTCCACAAACGAGACGTTATGAGCCAGAATTTACACGTTTTTACCGCCGGGGTGGCGGCGGAAGTCACCGGTCTGACTATAGACCGGTGGAATGTCAGGAGACCGGACTGTCCGGCCCGGATGACCAGAGGCGGTTCGGTGGAGGGAGTCCGGAGGTACTTAGCCGGGGAAGGGTTTGATCTCTTAATCTTAGCCGATGATGCTCTCATTCCGCTCCTTCTGGGGCCGGGTGAGTGTTCCGGTTACGTCGTTTTTGCCGGCAACAGGATGGTTCTGGCCGCCTCTCCGGATAAGCCCGAGTTGACCATAAGTTCCGGCGACTGGCTGGATAAGATCTTAGACCCAGGGACGAGATTTTTCCATTTTGACCCTAAGGCTGATCCGGGCGGTTACCGGGCGGTCCTGACCATGACTCTGGCCGACCGGTTTGAGCCAGGCCTGACTGATAAGCTTTTAAATCATCCCGGCCGTCTTATTCAAAAACCGCTTAAAAATCCGGCCGATAAGCCTGATTTTGATTATTTTTTTCTTTATTACTCCATGGCCAAAAAAAGAGGACTGTCCATGGCTGAACTGCCGGAGGTAATGGATCTTTCCCAGGACTCGCTGGCTTCCGTCTACGCCACAGCCAGGTTTGAGATAGACGACCGGACGACAGTAGTCGGCACGCCTATAGCCCACGCTCTGACTGTCCCGGCCAGAGCTGAACATAAGGAGGCGGCCAGGGAGTTTGGGGAGATGTTTTTGGAAAATGATTTCGAGGCCTTTAATTTCCCGGTTCGCCGGAAATCCTTCGGCACCGGGCTTACTTTTCAGCCGGGAGGCAATTAGTGGCTTCCGGTCAGTCAGCGGCTATTCCGGTTCGTCATCTGAATGGCACCAGGGGCCCGGCTTCGGTCTATCTGGTTTTAGGCCTGATTCTGGCGGCCACCCTGGCTTTGAGCCTGTCTTTCGGCTCTAACAGCATCCCGCTGCCTGTAACTATAAAACTTATGTATCTGAAGCTGACCGGGGCCTCAATCGATCCTGTCTACCGCCGGGAAGAGACGGTTTTGTTTTTAATCCGCCTGCCCAGGATTCTGATGGCCTTTTTGGTCGGGGCGGCTTTGTCATCGGCCGGGGCCGCTTATCAGGCTCTTTTCCGTAATCCAATGGTGGCTCCTGATATTTTAGGCGTCTCCAGCGGGGCCGGGGTAGGGGCCTCTTTGGCTATTGTCCTGGGACTGCCGACGGCCGGCCTTCATTCTCTGGCTTTTGTCTTTGGCTTAGGGGCGGTTTTACTGGTTTTGGCGGTAACCCACTTAGTCGGACACGGCAAATCACTTCTGGTTCTTATTTTAGTCGGCATCGTCGTCTCTTCCCTTTTTGGGGCTTTGGGCTCTTTTATTAAGTATTTAAGTACCGACGATCAGACGCTTTCAGCCATGGTCCTGTGGCTTATGGGCAGTTTTTCCAAATCCGGAGCCTGGTTAAATGTTCCGGTCATGGCCGGAGCTCTTCTAATCGGCCTTGGACCTTTAATTATGACCCGCTGGCAGATAAACGCTTTGGCTTTTGGTCAGGAGGAAGCCGAGGCTATGGGCGTCAGTTTTGAAAAAATAAGGCTCATTATTATTTTAGCCTCAACTGTTCTGACAGCTTCGGCTGTGGCTCTGTGCGGCTTAATCGGCTGGGTCGGGCTGATTATTCCTCATCTGGCCAGGTTTTTAGTCGGTCCCAATTTCGGCCGATTACTTCCAGCAACGGTCTTGGGCGGCGGCCTTTTTATGCTGGCTGTGGACAGCGTCGTCCGGATTCTTTTGCCCGGTGAGATGCCGGTTGGTATTGTGACCTCTCTTTTAGGGGCCCCGCTGTTTATCTACATCCTCTGTCTGGGACGGAAAGTATGGATTTAAGTCTGGCCAATGTCAGCTGCGGCTACGGCTCGCGGACAGTGGTGGCCAATTTTGAGGCCAGGATTTGGGAAGGGGAAGTTTTCTGCCTGCTGGGTCCCAATGGGAGCGGCAAGACTACCCTGTTTAAGACCATCTTAGGTTTTTTGCCTTTAAAAGAAGGCCGGATTACCGTCGGGGGCGCGGATTTAAGCCGTCTGAACCGTTCCCAAAGAGCCCGGCTTCTGGGCTATGTTCCTCAGTCCCAGTTCACGCCGTTTGCCTTTTCGGTCTTTGATGTTGTTTTAATGGGTCGGACTGCCCATATAGGCTTCTTAGGCAGCCCGGCTAAAGGCGATTTGGCGGCTGCGGAAAATGTTTTGGAAGAACTGGGCGTCGGTCACTTAAAAGATCGTTTGTTTACCGAGCTTTCAGGCGGGGAAAAGCAGATGGTTTTAATTGCCCGGGCCTTAAGCCAGGAGCCGAAATTTTTGATGATGGATGAGCCGACTTCCAATCTAGATTTCGGTAATCAGGCCAAAGTCTTAAAAATAATCCAAAATTTAGCCGACCGTGGTCTGGGAGTGCTACTGACAACCCATTTTCCGGATCACGTTTTCCAGTGCGGGACAACGGCCGCTCTTTTAAGACCGGACGGAGGCCATCTGGTCGGTGAGGTCAGCCGGGTATTAACGGCTCAGAATCTGACCGAAACCTACGGTTTGGCAGTTAATGTTTTTACCTGGCCCGAAGAAGGCCGGGATTTTAAGGTCTGCCGTCCGGTCTAGAAAAATATACGGCCATGTGTGAGGAGACAGAGGTGAAACAAAAAACTGACCGTCAGGTTTTCCGGCTTTTACTGTCGGCTATTCTGGCGATTGCACTTTACGGTATTATAGCTGACGGCGCCCGGTCCCAGGAAACCAGGACCGTGACCGACAGCCGGGGCCGGACCGTTACTGTCCCCCGGGAGGTGACAAGGGTAGCTACGTTTATTCCGGCTTTCTGCCAGGTCACCGAGATGCTGACCAGAGGAGGCGGCAAAGTGGTGGCGTTTCCAACAGCCGGCATCAGTCCCTATTTTAAAAAAGTCTTTCCGGATCTTCTGGTCTCCAATCCTAAGGGCTATGACAGCCGTTCGGTTGAGGATATCATAGCTTCAAAGGCTCAGGTTGCTTACGGTCCGGATCTCGTCTTATCCGACCCGCAAAGAGAGCAGCTGAACGCGGCCGGGGTGGCTGTTGTCTCGGCCAACGGACTGGCCACGGTCGAAGAATTGAGCCAGTCGTTTTTGATTATCGGCCAGGTTTTGGGAGAAATTGAAGCCCAAAGGGCTGAAGAGTTTGTGGCTTACTATAAAGGAAATGTCAGTCTGGCCGCCCGGCTGTCGGCGGCAGTGCCGCCCGAAGACCGCCTCAAAGTTCTGGTTTTATACGGCTCAGGCGGAAGTTATAGGACCATTAACCGCCAGGATATCTCCCATCACTACCTGACGGCGGCCGGCGGTATTAACTTGGCTGGGGATTATATGCTCCAAAGCGGCATGGGGGCGGTCATAGATGCCGAGACCATTGTCAGCTTAGAACCGGAAGTCATCTTTACATCCGGACCGAATGACCGGGACGAGATTTTAAAAGACCCGGCTTTAGCCCAGATTCCGGCGGTCGTAAAAGGCCGGGTTTACGCCTGTCCCCGTGGCATTTTCGCCTGGTACGCCCGCAGCGCCGAGGGCGCCATGCTGCCTTTGTGGTTCGGGACGAAGCTTTATCCGGATCTTTTTAAAGGCATTGACATGAATAAAGTGGTTCTGGATTATTTTTCCGAATTTTACAATTATCTTCTCCCGGACAATGAATTGAACGATATCCTAAATCCGGAAATAAAAAAATGAGTTTCGGGCAGGAAAATTTTTTTGGGTCCCGGCTGCCGACGGGCTGCCGGATCTGTTTGATTCAGCTCATGGAAAAGACCTGTGAACGCTGTTTCTGGCTTCCCGTTATAAGGAAGCCTTTGGTTTGAGGAATGCGCTTTCTGGCTTTCGCCAACCATGTCTGCTAAAAATTGCGCAGCCCAAAATCCCGAGCGCCGGAGGGAATGAGGTTTATAAAAGCTGACCTGACGGATAAACCGGCCGCTTTTCGGTTTTTAAGCTGTTTCATTGAGCCCCTGCTTAAAGCTTCCGTGATCTCCGGCTGGTGAAGGAAGAAATGGCCGAGGCTAAAGAACGGGCCGCTTTAATGACGGCCGTCTTTGAATCTGACCCTGAAAGGAAAAATGACCCGAAATCATGAACGGAAGCGCCTTTTCTTTGGAATCCATGTTCCTGAACGCCGAACCCGTGGTCCAGGGGGTGATGGCTTT
>JAISEL010000147.1 GCA_031264185.1 Deltaproteobacteria bacterium | reverse complement strand
GCTGGGTACTGGCGTTCAGCAAACGCTCTCCCGCAAAGCTGGCGGCCAGCTCCGAACCGAACTTCTCAGCAAGCTGACTCGACAGCAGCTCTAATCGTCCTTCCTGCCGGCCTTCCTGCCGTCCTTCCTGCCGGCCTTCCTGCCGTCCTTCCTGCCGGCCTTCCTGCCGTCCTTCGGCTTTCATTTTCTGGGCCCAATTGGGGCTGTTGTTAAGCATGCTTTCCACCTCCTCAAGATCCGCTACATTCAGCAACTCTTTCTCTTCAACCCCCATCCGGTTCCAAATCACCCATGATATCAGCCGTGCGAACGCCTGCCTCAATTCCGGGAACTCCTTACCAGAAAGCCATTTTTTCAGGAGGTCTATAAGAACCTTCAGGTTTTCCGGGTTCTGGGCCTGTCCCATTCTTATCAGGATGGTCACGGGATTATCAATATCCAATTCCTCTTCAGGAATCTTATTCGCATCCACGAAAAAATAGGACAGACTCGGCCCTAACTGGTCCCAACCTGGCGGGGCGTCGGCGAGCAGGTCCGCGAGACTACAAGGTGCTGTCCAGTGTCCTGTCCCGGTGTAAAAAACCAGCAGAAACACCCTGGGCAAAGAGTCGCCTTTTTTTAACTGCTCGTCATTAATAACTTTCTCGTACAGCAATCCGAGATAGGTCATCATTCGGACAGCCATGAAGTGATCGACACTGCTTTGGAATTCGAGGAGAAGATAAATGTAATGCCACTCATCGTGCAGTTTGAAGCGCCAGACAAGATCGCTGTGACGATGGCTCCCGGATTTAGATACGTAACTGTTTCTTAACGGCTCCAAAGTCGATAATTCCAGAAGACTCGCCCATTCGCCGGAAACGAATCCCCTAATCAAGCTTTCAATCATCACTGGATGGCTGAAGACGTTTTTGTAGGCTGCGTCGTAAGGGGTAGACGGCTGACGAACTTTTTCCTTATTTTGGGCCCCGTCATTAGGTGCAGATGATTCATTCTTTTTTTTCATATGGTCGTTATAGCTTAGGTGGGCCCAAAAAGGCCAGGAAGCCGTCCTCCGTTCACAGGTCAAAGAGAAAATCCACAGGTTCCTGAAAAATTTTTATAAAGAACCAATTTTGGAAAATTTTGGCTTGTAAAGAAAGTATCATGCACGTTAAGGTATGTTAAATTAATGTAAGCATTCAGCAACTTTTTCCGGCTTAATAAGCAAACTATTTTTGCGCTTACCCACGAATCCATCGTATCATATTATAGCCTTAACTGGAGTCAATGTCCAGCTTTGAGCTTTGACATTTGCCCCTGAGGCTTTAATGATTTTGAGGTCTAAAGAATTATATGGTTCCGAATGGTTCCGACCTGTTTTCGAGGCTAATCAGACCAAGAGGCCGCCGGTTCAAATTGTCCCGAAAATTCCAGGCTGAAAAATCACCATGAATCTTTATCTTATCGGAACAATTTAGGTTTTAGGCATTGAAGTCCAAGTTAACCTAAAAAAAAGATAAATCAGCCCGGTAATAATAGCTTGATGAGGTTTATTGACTGCAGTATTGACTGACACATCCATCATCACAAAGGCTCCGGGCGGGAAGCGGAGGCTTAATGACCGGCCTTATAGTATTGATTTGCGGCCTTTACTCAGATTTGTACAGAATCTGTTTACCGGTGACTTGGCCTTTTTCCAAAAGGTCATACTGGAAACTAATTTCCCATTTCCGGCCTTTTAAAAGCTCTTTAAGTTCGTTCTTGACTACCGGCTCGGCTTCGTTTTTCGTTTTAACCAAAAGTTTCAGGCAAAAATCCGGCTCTTCCGGCGACAAAGCTTTAAAGCCCACAACCCCGGGCAGCCCGTAGAGAACTTCGGATATCTTCCATAATGGCAGGCTGTAACCGTCGGGCCAGCAAATCCGGTCCAAAATCCGCCCAAACGTCTGGATTCGCCTGAAGACCGAACCACAGGGACAAAAACCAACGGCCAAAGCTGCCAGATCCCCTGTTTTATAGCGAATTAAAGGCATAGCCTCCCGGCTTAAGGAAGTTATGACCATCTCGCCTATCTGTCCTGGTCCCAGTCTTTTGCCGTCCTGATCGATAATTTCTAAAAGCAAATCAGCTTCCCTTAAGTGGGGGCCGGTATGATACCGGCACTCAACCGCCCCGGCCAGTCCGAACTCGGTTTGACCGTAATGGAGAAAAACCTTCGTTCCGGGCAGTTCCTCCTCCAAAGCCATGACCAAAGAACGGGGAGCGACATCGCCGCTAAGTAAGATAGTCCGGAGGCTTTCGTTTAATTCGGGCGCCAGTTCATGACGGGCCAGTGCCAGAACCTGAGCCGGTACTCCCACCAGGCAGGTTGGGGCGTATTTAATTAACTCCTCATACCACTGGGTAAGTTCCGGCTGTCCCAAAGGAGGAAAACCGGGCACACTTATGGGAATAGGCCAGCGCTCCAGAGCCCTGGTCAGCATATAACCCACGCTGCCCGGTCTTTGGCCGGACATAAGAAGGGCGACCTTGTCGCATAAAACCGGGTTAACCAGATTGCGCATACCGAAGTAGTAAAAATCTTCGGTGTTTTCCAGATCAGCTGAGGTGCCAAAAATCCTCTTAGCCGGACCGGTCGAGCCTGACGTAGGGACTGTCACAACTCCGGCCACCTCCGACTGGGAGACGGCTAAAAACATCTCCGGCGCCTGGGCTAGCTGGTCCGAGGCGGTTAGGGGCAGTTTGTCCAAAGCCTGGTAAAGCTTTTCTTCTAAATAGGGAGCGGGCAGGGGAGTCTTGGCGGTATCCAGTAAAGATTCTTTTAATTTGCCGCTGATTAAAACCGGCAGGCTGTTGTAAAAAACGGTATTGAAAGCTCTGTCTAAAGTCTGAGCCAGTTTTAAAAGGCGAAATCTTGCTAAACCCAGTTCCAGTGCTTTCCGGACTTCCAAGGGATTATCCTCTGCTTCCGGGGAAAGTTCCGGATAAACCTCAGCTTTTTTTAGGCGTATCAGAACTTCCCGATCCAGCCATGGCAGCATCAGTTTTTCCTGTAAAGATAACGGCCCGACGAAGAGGTCAGATTCATGGCGCAGAACGGAATAAGACGGTCAGGGGCCCGAAAAATATGTACGCAGCAGCCCTTTAAACGGGCTAAATCCATGTTGCTGGAATCCTGAAAGGCCATGCCGGTTACGCTAAATGTTTCTTTTCTGGCCTGAGCCAGAAAATCATCCAGACTCATAGGTTTTTTCTTGGCCATAGGCAGCTTTAAGCCGCCGCCTGAACCATTATTGCCGGCACCTTGGTTATTTGAATTCTGGCTTAAGTTAACCGGATCGGAACTCTCGGACTCCTGGCCTTTAATCTTCTCACTTGGGTTAACCTGACCGCTGTTCCCCCAGCTTTTAATGATAATTTCCACAGCTTTTGTCCGGTTGGAATCGGTCTCTTCCGGCGGACTGGCCTCATTGGAAAATTTGGGAGGACAACCGCCGGGGCCGCAGCAGCAGTCATCGGCTCTGGGCACCTGGGGAATAAGCTGACCGTCGTCTAAGCGCCTGAACCGCAAATGAAAAGAACAGCGCTCATGCTCACAACCCGGGGGAAAAGCCTGCTCGGGTTTTAAAAGGCCGTCAGTCTGATCCGAAAGAGCCTTTAAAATCTCCGGAATGGTCATCCGGTATTCCGGACCAATAAGATGGTTCCGGCCGGTTTGAGTCATGGGCTGGATATGAACACCCCGGACTATAGGTTTAGAACGGGCCCAGTTGACTATAGGCCCCAGTTCCCGATCGTTTAATCCTTTGGCTGTGGTTGGCACTAAGACCACTGAAAGGTCGGCTTCCTCACAGGCGGCTACAGCGGCCATTTTCCGGCTTATTAAAGGTTGTCCCCTAAGAGCCTGAAAGACCCAGTCGCTCATTCCGTCAAACTGGAGAAAGACCCAGGAAAGACCGTTTTTGGCCAGATTTTTAGCTAATCCGGACTGGGAGGCCAGTCTTAGACCATTGGTGTTGAGCTGGACCGCCGGAAAGAGTTTGGACGCCTCCTCCACCAGTTCCGGCAGTTGAGGATGGAGAGTCGGTTCGCCGCCGGAAATCTGAAGAACAATCTGACCTTGGGTCTTTTTAATCCAGTGAAGGTGGTCAATTAAGTCTGATAACGGGGTAAAATCCTTATGGCCTCCGGAATTGGCAAAACAGACCGGGCAGTTTAAATCGCAACGCTCGGTAATCTCCAATAAGACAGTACAGGGATTCTGACCGTGGTCAGGACACAGACCGCAGTCATAGGGGCAGCCCTGGTTTTTGGTCGTCTGGGGAACCACTTTTAAAGGCTGCTTAGGTCTCTTCCAGGACCTGAAATCAGGCTTACCCCTCCAGATAACTGTTGAAAAGGGACCGTGCTCAGAACATTCCCGCTCCAGATAGACAGCTTCACCGCGCTCCCAGATTTCGGCTGACAGAACTTTTAGGCAGACCGGGCAGATACTTTCGGTCTTTTCCAGAAATTCAGGCTTCATCACTCCTCGCGGCCTATCGTGGGGTCGATCTGATTTTCGCTCAATAAGGCCATTACTTTCTGCCAGGTGTGGATGACCAGATCAGCACAGCTTTCAGTCGGATTGGCGTTTGAGTCATAAGTCTGGCCGTTTTTCTCAAAGATGTGAAGGCAGTCGATCTTAGTTTCGCCTTTGAGTTCATCAAACTTAAACCACTTGATTAACGCGCCCATCAAAGTCCGGGCCATAGGTTCAGGTCTTTCATCGTCCAGACCTTTAGCAGTGTGGACCGAAAGAAGACACAGGCCGCCTGTTAAAGCCCCGCAGATATCGCCGCATCCGGCTCCCATAGCTAAACCGGACATAGCCCTGGTCAAATCCGGATTCTCCCGGCCCATGACCCTAAGACCCAAAAGGACTACGATCTGAGCGCAGGAATAACCTTTGGCCGCCATTTCCAGAACAGCAACCTGAGTTTCATCCAGCATATAAACTCCTGATAATCATAGCTATATTTTAAAAATTAGCCTAATACGTTAAGTTTTTAGAGTAAAATTCAGATTTTCTAACCTTTTAATGTGGAGAAAGAAAAAAAAACAACAACAAAAAATTTAGAAATTAATCACTTTTTTTAAACAGCCTGAGCAACGACCAGACCATAGGTCAAATTCCGGCCTCCCAGGCAACCCACAGCGTCACCCGACCACAGTTTGGCCAGATTCGCCAAAGATCCGTACTCCCAGACCAGACGGGCGGCCAGACTCTTTAAAGCTTTTTCGTGATCCTTATAGTATTTAACTGTAAAACCAGCGGTAATTAATAAATTTTCCAAATGATGTAAGCTGACGGCCCCGGCTGCACAGGTTCCGGGCTCAGGGGTCGGTTTGTTATCAGGCTCAGAATCAAGGGGTTTTTTAGGAAAGAGATCACTTATGATAAAAAACCCGCCTGTCTTTAAAACCCTTCTTATTTCCTTTAGGGCCTGAAATTTATCTTGAGCTAAACTGAAAACGCACTCACAAAAGAGGCCGTCAGCGACTTTATCTTCCAAAGGCAGGCTTTCAAAGGAGGCTTTTTGAACCTCACCTTTGAGTCTGGCTGAGTCCAATAGTTTATCGGATTTATCCAGGCCAAAAACCTTGAAGCCGGATTTTTTCAAAAAATCCAGAGTAACTCCTGTTCCGCAACCTAAGTCCACCAGAAATGAGCCTGGGGCAAAGGAACAAAAATCCAGAGCTTCTTTGGTCAGTTCCAATCCCCCCGGCCTTAAGCCATCCGGAAAGGCGGCGATAAACCTGGGGTTTTCATATGGATTAGTTGTTTTCCGCCTACAAAGCGGAACGAGAAGTTCAGCCATTTCAGCGATAATAGTCCTGCTATTTGTCTTCCAGCAGCTTTTCCACTTCCAGCATTTTCCCAAAAGCCAGAAAATCCGGAATCATTGTGGTGTGGCAGTTGGCGCAACTGGGCAGATCCACCGCAAAACTGGCTCCCATGTAAGTAACATTGACTTTAACCATAGTCAGAGGTGAATTGCATTTCTGGCAGAACCAGCCCTCAATATCCATGTCCGGCAGTGTAGGGTCCATTATACTCTGCCTCCTGTCCGGGCATATCCTTCTAAAGTAGCCGGACTTTCGGCTCCTTCGCCCGGAACTCCCGGTGCTACCATTCGGTGACACCAGACTTGGTGGACCAGATAGCGTCCATCCTCATCTATGGTGTATTCCACCCAAAACGTCACCTGCCTGGGTCTTAAAGAAGCCAAAGAGTGGCCGTTATTCCGGTTTAAAAACAAAGGTCCGTGGACAGCCGCCTCGGCTATGACCGCTTCGACATCGCCCTTTAAAATGCGGCGCTTTTCCATGAGTTCATAGATTTCAGGCGGAATAACTATTTCGTAGGGAATTTTGGGTGGATCTGTCACTTCTTCCTGCCAGATTGATTTCAGTACCTGTTGGCGAAAATCCAGGCGCCGATCACGTTTTTCGCTCAGATTGGGCATGGGGCGATTCATCAATTCTGAAAGATCGCCTTCAGGGAACAAAAGGTCTAAGAGGTGAAGACTGGGGAAACCGGCAGCTTTAAACCGATCCCGGCATACAATACAGTAACTGACCAGAGGGGCGTCCCCGTCCTGAGCCGTATCAATGGAGTATTCCATACCCAATTCCGGTTGAGCGTGGGCGGCTAATCCGCCGTACCCGCAGCATTTCGTTAAGCGGCCGGAATACTTTTGCTCACTAAAGCTTGGTGCCACTGAAGAAATAATTTTCCGGGCGCCTTTTTGGATCCCTTCTTCGTACCTGGAGGCGCAGGGATCGTGGAGAGTTAAGGCCATAGAGACAGTCGGACGGTCGGGGACGATACCGGCTAAAACTTCCCACAGACTTTCGGTGTTAATTTCCGGCAATTCGGTCTTAAAAAACAGACTGCAGGACGGACAGGCCAGAATAAATGTCGGCTGACCGTTTTCCGACCAAACCTTTTTAATTTCCCCGGCCACAGTTCCGGTCAGAACGCTCCGGCCCGACCATTTTGCCGGAGCTCCGCAGCAACCGGACATAAGACCAACGCCTTTTAGGGTTTTATTTAAGTATTCATAGGTTTGGGCCGTTGTCTGTGGTCTGGAAGCCACTAATTGGCAACCGGGATAGAAAATCTTTTGGCAAGCATTCTCACCAGGCGGCAGCCTGAAAAAGCCGGTGCCGGGAGCGTTGGAACTCAAGAGGTCTTCTAAAGCGTATTCATGAGCCGCAGCCGGCATATGGTTAGTGTCAACCATAAACTTCCGAGCTTTCTGTACAAAAAAAGTAACTTCAGCCTGATTGGGGCAGACTTCTTTGCAAAGATTACATTCGGCGCAGCTTAGGACTAATATATTTGCAGTATGTATCCCATAAGCGGTAATAACGTTATTATACATCTCCCTGGCATATTTTTTAGGATAGCCTTTATAATGACGCAAATGGGGACAGACTGAGAGGCAGATTTGGCATGTGCAATTAAGGCACCTGGCCGCCTCACCTTTAGCCTCTTCAGGGGTGAACTCTAACGGATCGGCCGGAATTACCGGTTCTATAGGGATGGCATCGCTGGTATCGACCACCAGAGTTGTCTGGAAAACCTCCTCCCTCTCCCTGGCTATTCCTGGCTGGACACCCTGGAAAAGACGGTCCAAGGACCCAACTGTTTTTTTGCCGGCTGCTGCGGCCTCTAAAAAAGGATTGGCAATTTCTGAAGCAGGAGCCAGAAAAACCCGATCTTTAACAGACCCACGGGTGACAGGATCCGCGATAAGTTCTTCGGGACTTAAGCCCAAAGCCCTTGGATTAACGGTAGGATCACCTTGATCAATAAAGACAACTCTATTTTCATCCAAAAGTTTGGCTAAAAAATCAGGAGTTTGGGCAGGAGCTTCTTCAAAAGAGTTACCAAGACCGGAAACCAGAGAACAGGCTCCTTCCAACTGGCCTTCCGGCATCCGGTCGACGACCGAAAGGAGAGCACCGCCCCGTGGACCGGTTTCATATAATGTTACTTTATGGCCTTTACGGCTGAGATCGAAAGCTAAAACTAAAGCGGCCAGGGAGGTACCGACAGTCGCGATACGGTTGGCTGAGGCAGGCATGGGAAAAGGCTTGACCGAACGGGAATTTTGGAGAATATATCGTTCCAATAACGGAAGATTAATCCCGGCGTCCAGACCATGGCGGAGACAGTGCTCCCGGCAGGCTCCTTCGCACAGCCAGCCGGTCAGTTGAGCCAGGGGCATATGGCGATCCAGAGTTTTGCGGGCTTCTCCGACCTTACCGGCCACAATGTGCTGAATCATAGTTCTGGCCTCTACATGGAGGGGACAGAAACTTTGACAGGCCGGCGGTTCCTCGTAGGTACATCGGTCTTCTAAAGCCAGGAGGTCTACTTTATGCATAAAATCCTCAAACAAATCTGAGGGCGGGAAGGCCGCCGACAGGATCAAGCTATAAATTATCAGTCAATTTAGAGCTTTAATACAGTAAAATATAGTATACCTTATTATACCGCAAATCTCCAGATAAGGCCAGTTAAAAATAATTTAATTTTTTTACAGCTTAAAATCCAGAAACAAGGGCCAAAGGCCAAACAGAGCGGCTTGAAATTAAATTCTCTGCGTAAAATAAATAGTGTTAAAAAACCCCGCCCCCCGAATAATAACGGGTGACGGGGCTTAAGGTTAAGTCAGAAACTTGATTATTTCTTGGCCTTCAAAGCTTCCAGAACGCGTTCCGGCAAAGCGGGGATCCTTTTGACCCTGGCGCCGCAAGCATTGTAGATGGCATTTAAAATGGCCGGGTGAGGTACGCACAGCGGAATTTCGCCGACACCGGCGGCTCCGTGTGGACCGAACTCGCGGTGGCATTCGTAGTACACCAGATCAATGTTATCCGGTATATCCTTGCAGTAGGGGACACCGGCGGCCAGCATGGTCCGGTGTTTCTGGATATCTTCGAAATCTTCGGTCAGGGCCAGGCCGATAGCCTGAGCCACACCGCCGTACAGCTGGCCGTCGGTAACGGAGCGGTTACAGATCTTACCGATATCAATGTGGAAGACGATGTGATCGCAGTGGACTTTACCGGTGTTGATATCAACACTGACTTCGGCTAAACAGACGCCGTACATGTAAACCATGAAAGGTTTGCCCTGGCCATTTTCATCGCAGGGCACCCCCGGCACAGAGAAGGTTCCGTCGTATTTGGTGGGCACGCCGGCTGCCGTGGCCTCGGCATAAGTATTGTAATAAGTGCCATCCGGTTTCTTGAGGCCGGCCAAGAAATTCTCGCAGGCCACGCGGACAGCGCCGCCGGTCATAACCTGGGAGCGGGAACCGCCGGCCGGACCGGAAACAGGGTTACGGGTATCGGCCCAGGTGAACTTAAGTCTGGAAGGGTCAACATTCATCGGCCGGAGGGTCTTATGAGCGGTACCGATAGCGCCCATGTCAGCGCCCTGACCGTGATCTTCCCAGGCGGTGCAGATGGTGATGCTATTGTCCGGATTCAGTTCGGCAAAAGCGTTGGAGGAGTCTGGACCATCCAGGCCGCAGCCGTAAGCTCCGGCCGCGATACCAACACCTTTCTTAATGGTATCTGTGGAGGCTTCTTTGCAACGCTTCTTAGCCTCAGCCCACTTCGGCCTCATATCCAACAGCATTTGCTCGTAGGAATAGGAATCCAGAATCTGACCACTGGGGTTAGTGGAACCTGGGTAATCGCCTTTTGGCGGATGGTGAGTATTGACCAGATGGAGCTCAAGCGGATCCATGCCGAGTTTTTCGGCCAGCTCATCGGTTACAATCTCAGAGGCAAAGTTAGCCTGAGTACCGCCGTATCCACGGAAAGCCGAGCCCCAACCATGGTTGGTGCATACCGTCCGGCCTTCGCCGCGGATATTGGCAATGTCATGGCAAGAGCCCATGAACTGTATACCCCGGACAGTCAGCAGATCGCCGAATTCGCAGTAGGGACCATGGTCGACATCATAATCCGTTTCCATACCCAGAATCTTGCCGGTCGACTTTTCAGCGGCCAGACGGACGGTGGCATAGAACGGAGAACGCTTGCCGGTGTACTGCTGCTGCTGATGGTAGTTGAAGATCAGACCGCAGGGACGGCCGGAAGCCTGAACGCAGACGGCCACGATGGCTTCGGTAGTCGGGCTGAACTTGTATCCGAACGTACCGCCCATTGGGTTAGAAACCAGATGCAGTTTGTCATCGGCCAGACCAAGACCTTCCTGAATCATGAACTTATGAAGGTGAACACCGATCGACTTACAATGGACGAAAATACAACCGTCAGGATCAATATATCCGAAAGCGCAGTCAGGCTCAATGGGCATATGGGGAGTACGGCTGGTGATAACTGAATCCTCGGCTATGACCACATCTTTTCTGGCGAAAATGGGGGCCGTATCTTCACCTTTATTCAAGGGTTGGATGAAGTAAACGTTGGGAGTTCCGGGATGGATTTCGATGGCGTCCGGAGCCTTGGCTGCAACCAGATTCAGGTAAGCGGGCAGGACTTCCAAATCAACCTTAACTTTCTTGGCCGCGGCATAAGCCTCGGCCTCGGTCTGAGCCAGGACAACAGCTATGGCATCGCCATACTGGAAGACCTTCTTGTCGCAGAGAATCGGCCTTTCTTTGCCGTCACCCTTGTTGGAGGGGAAGGCTACACCGTTAATGCGGTTGGTGCCCTTGACATCTTTAGCAGTAACGACCTGAACAACGCCGGGCATTTTCAGGGCTTCGGAATAGTCAATACCTTTGATGTTGGCGTGAGAAACTTCAGCCTGAACCAGCCCCATGTAAAGGCGTTCAGGGGGAAGGTCAAGGATTAAATCAGCGCCGTATTTAATTGTCCCGGTTGCCTTCGGAATACCGGTAGGCCGCGGATAACGGCTGCTCCAAATATCAGTGTTGGGCTGATAATGATATTCCAGAGACTCGTAGGGAATCTCGCCACGGAGGACTTTGGCCGCATCCATGACAGCGTCAATAATAGGAATATAGCCGGTACAACGGCAAACATTGCGGTTCTTCTGGAACCAGTCGCGAACCTGTTCCCTAGTGGGGCTGGGATTCGTGTCCAGAAGAACTTTGGCCGAAACAATGAAGCCCGGGGTACAGTATCCGCACTGGGCGGCACCATGTTTTACCCAAGCCAACTGTAGCGGGTGCAAATTAGTCGGGGTGCCGATACCTTCAATGGTAGTGATCTTCGCGCCTTCAGCGACCCGACCGATTTTGACGATACAGGAACGGACCAGTTTGCCGTCAATAATCACGTTACAGGCACCGCAGTGACCTTCGTTGCAACCGATCTTAGTTCCGGGCAGGTGGATCTGCTCACGGAGAACTTTCACCAGGAAAGTGTCCGGATGGACGAAGATATTTTGCTCAATGCCGTTAACGTAGATTTTTTTTTGAATCATACGCCTCTCCTCTTCAATGGAAAATGCCAATGCGCAAAACTGAAAAAAACAGCAATTCCCGTCACAACAGGGATGTCTTCAACAGTTCGATTTTAAAGCCTAAAGATTAAAGTGTCAGCCAAAACTGAAAACCGATTGACCAGGCCACAGCCATCAGCAGCCAAAACCACAGATGGACAAACCTCCCGATTTACTTTGTTATAGTCCTTAGTCCCGCCTGCGACAGATAAACTTGGAAAATAAAGTAACCTGCCTTTGAAGGGGAGATATTTGGCCATACACTTCAATGTTCCCTTTGAAGTCATTATCGACATACGTCTTAGTTTTGTCAAGCATTTTTTTTACTAAAAGAGCGCCAATTACAAAAAAAATTCAAGGACTTAATATGCTAGTCTATAATTTTAAACTTATGATAACAACAAAAGAAAATGTAACGCTGTCAAAAATGATATAGGCCCGTACGAACTCAGGTTATTGCCCGATATTTGACATATTTCTAAAACGAATACAATTTGAGGTCTGATTTTTGATTAAAACTATCGGCTGTTACTAAACGAACCGTGACAAACAGGCTGCCATCCTGCAAGTCAAAAACTTCTAATTTTGCCAAAAGGATAATAAAACTTAACAATATTAAACCATAAATTGTCTTTATCATGTTTCACTGGCATTCTGAAAACTTAAAAAAATCGCTCAAAAAAATCTTAAATTTTTTCTTTCGTCAAAAAAATTCTATTAAGAAAGTGGTTTCTTTGTGGACTTTTGTAAATAAATAAATATTAAGGTTCATTCCTAGGTCAACCGGATAACCAAAAATCGGCTGGCGGGTGGAGATCTGGCTCAGTTAAAAGGATTTAGGTTTAAAAATCTTACTTAATGGCGACCTATTGGTCAATATGTAGCAATCTAATAATCGGGACTCAACAGAGTCAGCAAGCCAACTTAATGGAGTTAAATTTAATGAAACAATTAAAATTACTCACTTAAAGCACGTTTCGTCCTCATAAAAATAATGAAAAAATATTCACCTTTTTAATAAAAATTTTTTGTATAATCTGGAAAAATCTTTTTTTTCCCTCTATTTTGCCACAAAACAACTGGTTCCTGTCAATTTTTCTGGATACAAATCTGAAAACCGATAATGTTAATTTTGTGTTGTTCCGGAAGGCAGTCCGTGAACCGATTCACGATGATTTTATTGCGACTGGCATCAATTGGTTATGGATTATAATTTATAATTATAGATAAATATAGATATTAAGGTCCAATAATCCCTCTCATCTAAAAAGCATCCATTGCCGGTCCTTAATTCCATTCAGCGTGGTTCAGGAAAGCGCCACATGCCTTTTTAAAAAGCCATCAATTCGGTCGACTCACGGACTGTTTTGGGTTCATCTTTGACTTCTGGAGCTATTTTCTTGACAGATAAATACATTTTTTTGGCACCCTAAACATGGTAGATCCGGCCATTTAGCCGGTTTCCCGCAAGTCGGTGTCTGATTTTCGAATCTTTTTTGGGAACGTGTAAAGTTTATAATTTTTGCTATATTTACTTCTATTATATATTTTAAGTCAATTATATTATTTAATGTTGCATTTTATATAAAAAATATTAATAAATTACTGTTATAAAATTAAAGCAACCTAATTAGTCGTCCCTGAGAATCCTTTAAGTCCCTGATTTTACTTCTAAAATTTGAAAAATCCTAGCCTAAAATCGACCGTGTATTGATTATAATCTCCCAATACCCGGTCGAAAATCTATTTT
>JAISEL010000112.1 GCA_031264185.1 Deltaproteobacteria bacterium | reverse complement strand
TAGCGAAATGAATTCTTAAACCAGTGAGATCCATGATACCTTCCTCAAAAAAACTATCTTGAAGAGATATTAGCACCTCTGAGACCAGTTGTAAAGGTTTTTTTTGCCCGCCGCCTTAGCGTCCGGCAGTTTTCGGATATTGTCCGCACGATCTGCTGGGTGAAGCCTTCGTCTGCTTCGGCTTGGACTTCGAGAGAGACTGTGACCCTCGCGCCGTTGACCGAGGTCAGGTGCTGGATGATTTACTCGACGTATTTCTGGACATCGCGGTTGATGCGTGTGGTGTCGAGGTCTGCGGACATAAAGAACCGTCTGTTTTTCGGAGCGGCTGGCTCCGGCGCAGGCTCGTCATCGCCCTCGCGGATAATGCTGTTGCCATAGCCGCCGTCTGTCGCCGGGATGTAAATGCTGCCGCCTTCGCCGCCTTCGTTTGCGGCGGCAGTTGCGATTCCGCCTTGCCGCGCTGCCCAAGCATCCGCTTCTGCCTGTCGCTTTGTCGCTTCATCAGCAATCTGTATGCGAGCGGTTAAAGCAATCCGGTTGCTTTTTTGGCGCCGATTTTTTGGTCCGGACGGTTTTGGAGTCCTTATGGAGTCTTTCGGGCTTGGCGGTCAGATCCCCTTGAAACTGACCGGCAGGCCGGCTTTTTTGGTCATAGAAGACCCCTGAGGCTGAATTCCGGCGGCCGGCGCCGATTTTTTGCCCCAGGTCATTAAAAAAATCAGTCTGGCCTGAAACTTTATCCTCCCGGCCTGCGCCTAAAAGACGTCCGTGGTCGTAGCATTCAGTCCGGCCTAAAACGGCGTTTTTACGGCAGGTGATGCTCTGGGCCAGAGAATCATTACCGGCGGCCGTCGTTAGACCTAAAATGAGTAAAAACCATACAAGAAGCTTTGACATATGAACCTTAAACGGCCGGTCAGGCCTGGGTGCCGGTATTTTCCCGGCCAATCAGGCTTACAGGCAATGACCGCCAGAAGCTGACTTTTCTAAGGCCCTTCTTAAGGGACTTTAAAATAAGACCGTATAAAAAAATACGTCCTGATATCAATCTGTCAGTCCCGGTCGGAAAAAACCGAGCAGCAGCTGATGGGCATCCGCCAGCCTAAGCCGAAAGCCTGACCGGTAATCTTCAGCACAGGAGCGGCCTGTCGCCTTTTAAACTCGGCTTTCCGGACTAAGGCGGCCACCTGGAGGACGGTTTTGGGATCAGCTTTTTGGGCCACCTCTTTTGGACTTAATTTATTCTCAAGTAAGTCCTTTAAGATCTCGTCCAATTCAGCATAGGGCGGCAGGCTGTCCTGATCCTTTTGATCCGGTCTTAGTTCGGCCGAAGGGGGTTTGTTCAGGGTCGATTCGGGAATGACGGCCTTATCCCGGTTAAGCCAGCGGGCCAGCTTAAAAACTTCGGTCTTGTAGAGGTCGCCGATAACGGCCAGGGCTCCGCACATGTCGCCGTAAATAGTGCAGTAGCCGACCGAGATCTCCGATTTGTTGCCCGTGGTCAGTAAAAGGTGGCCCAGCTTATTAGAGGCGGCCATGAGCAGACTGCCTCTGATCCGGGCCTGGATATTTTCTTCGGTCAGATCGGGCGGCCGACCTTGAAACAATGGGGCCAGAACTTGGTCAAAGCCGTCCATGACCGGGGCTATGGGGATTTCAGTGACCTGGGCCAGTTTTAAGTTCCCGGCCAAATCCTGGGCGTCTTTTACACTGTGAGAACTGGAATAAAGGGACGGCATAATAAGGCCGTGAACCTGCTCGGAGCCCAAAGCGCCTGCGGCAATAGCTGCGGTCAGAGCCGAGTCAATGCCGCCGGACAAACCGATGATGACCGATTTTAAGCCGTTTTTGCCGCAATAATCTTTGACCCCCAAGCTTAATGCCTGCCAGGTCTCTTCCTGGGCGTCGGAACTGTCCGGGGGGAGACTTTCCGGGGAATTAAGATCGCCTATGACCAGCTCTTCTTCAAAAGCTTTGGCCCTGGCCAGAATTTTGCCGTCCGGAGAGATTAAAACGCTTCGGCCGTCAAAGATAAGTTCGTCATTAGCTCCGACCTGGTTAACGTAAACAGCCCCGACTCTTCTTTTGGAGGTAAGAGACGACAGCATTGATTCCCGGAGCTTTTGTTTGCCCACCGAAAAAGGTGAGGCCGAAAGATTGACCAGAACGTCGAAGTCGGGATGATCGGCTAAAGGATCAACAGAATACAGAGGTCTTGGCCAGAAGGCCTCATCGTTCCAGATGTCCTCGCAGATGGTTACGGCCAGTCTTAAACCGTCGACAACCACCAGAAGAGGTTTGGCGCCGGGTTCAAAATACCGGGCCTCGTCAAAAACGTCATAGGTCGGCAGGAGCCGTTTGGTGTAAGCGCCTTTAATCCGGCCTCCGTTAATAACCAAGGCCTGATTGGCCAGGGTCCGGCCCCGACCGGCCTGGATTTTTCCGACCGTCCCCAAGATTAAAGTCAGGTCAAGATCTTTTAAAGCCTCTGCCAGACAGGCGGCTTTTTCCTGAGCTGAATCAATAAAAGCCGGATAAAGGAGCAGATCCCGGGGCGGGTAGCCTAAGAGGGCCATTTCCGAGGTCACGGCGATTTTAGCCCCCAGAGAGGCTGCGGTTTTACTGAGGGAGATTACTTTATCCCCATTGGCCTCTATATCGCCTACTTTGGGGTTAAACTGAATTAAAGCGCATTTCACGGGGGCCGTCCTAAAGCTGCCGGATAATGATAATTAAAATGAGGTCAGCGGCTTTCAGATTTTTTTTCACTATATCATTTTGAGGGAGGATTGTCGGCTCAGGAAAAAGCGCTGAACCCATAATTTCCGGCGGCGGCCGGGCCTTTCGGGTTATTTTTTAGATGGGTTCTTTTTCTCTCTGGCCGCTGCCCGGGCTTTTTGGATCTGGGTTAAAGTGTCCTCAAAATTTTTAATGTTCTCCGGAGAAAGACGGGCTTTATAGCCTTCGGTTAAGGCTCTCTGGGCCAGTCTCTCGGCGGCTCCCAATAGCTTGCCTTCACTTAGGTAAAGCCAGGCCAGATTATTGGCTGCTTCCGGCGAGGGGGCGGAATTTAAGGCTTTGCGGTAATATTCTTCGGCTTTTCGGATGCTTTGGGGCTCTTTAGAACGGGAGAAGTAAAGATTGCCCAGTGCCAGATAAGCTTCCGGACGGGGCTGAGCCAGGAGGTATTCCTTTTCGGCCAAATCAAGGTTCCCTTCCTGTTCGTAGGCTTGGCCCAGCTTTAAATGCTCTTCTTTAGCCAGAGGGTCATCTATGACAGTCATTTTAGGCAAATGTGAGCAGCCGGCGGAAATAATAAGGCTCAATCCCCAGGTAACTAAGAACAGTCTTTTTATTGCTATTTTTTTCACGACGGCGTATCCAGAACTATGACCGGAACTGTGGGAGAAATGTCAGCAGGGGCCTGTTCCTCGCTACTTTCTTCAGTCCCTGTGTTTTTATTTGAGTCAGGCAATTCCACTAGAATAGCTATATTGCCGAAGCTGTACCATCTGGTTAAAAAATCCGACCAGGGGATAATCTCCTGTTGGATGACCCCGGAATTGGCCACCAAGCCTTCGGGTCCGTAGCCCACAGCCACCACAAAATGCCCTGTTTTGACAGGAAGCCCCATGAGACCTGAATTGATCTGTAAAATGACCGGATTCTGGAGATCTATGAGTCTTAATATTTCTTCCGGTTTGGCGGCCCAGAATTTGGCCTTAAAGCCTTTGGACCTGGCCCAGATGGTTAAATCGGGGGCCAGAGAGCCTCTTAAATTAGTTCTCTGAACAGCTTCCGCAGCTTCTGACACCTCAGTCGGGCGCCCCAGAAAAGTCATGACCGCAGCTATGGAAGCCGGACCGCAGAGATTAGTTTCATCGGGATAAAAAGGCACCCCGGCTATGAGCCGGTGAGAATCCGGAGAGTTGAAGGGAGCCGGAGAGGATCTCTTCCCTAGGCCTAGGCTGAAGCAGCCGCTCAGGACGGAAAAGCTCAGGCCGATTAAAAAGAGCCGGACAAATTTATAAGAGAAAGTCATAGGCATTTAAAACAGAGAGGCTGTTTTTTCTCGCTGTCTGGGCTTTAAAAAGCGGTCCAGGCAATAGCGGTCTAAATTGACCCAGAAAGGAGACGGCTGACCGGAAAGAAGACGCCCGTAATGTTGCCGGAATAAACAGCGGGTCAGATACAGCCGTTCTCTGGCTCTGGTCAGAGCCACGTAGAAAAGCCGGGCTTCTTCCTTATCGTCCAAAACAGGTTCGGTCGCATCCCTTTTCTCCGGAAACAGACCTTCTTCCAAACCGACTAAAAAAACTAGTCTGAATTCCAAACCCTTAGCTGCGTGGATGGTCAGCAAATTGACTTTATCGGCCTTAAAATCCAGGCCGTCGGCTGCAGTCATCTCTTCTTCGCCGGCCAACTGCCAGGCCAGACCTTCTTCGTCCAAGGCTTTGGCCATTTCCCGGGCCTGAATGCGCCATCTGAAAATTATGGCTACTTCCGACAGGGTTAGGTTTGGCAGACATTCCCGGTCCCGGCTGGCCCGCCCCTCGGAGCCTAAATCCAGAACTCCTAAATGTTCCCTTAAGCGTTTAGCCACAAAAATAGCCTCTTCTTTTGGATTATTGAATGTCAGCCGGGTAATTTTCTGGGAATGGCCGGGATAGGCGCAGCGCCGGGGTTTACGGTCCACCAGGGAGGAAGGTCTGGCTGCTTCGGCTAACTGGCAGATGTGGCTGGAAGAGCGATAATTGGCTGTCAGCTCAATGGTTTCCAAATCAGGCCGATCGATTTTAAGATCCTGGAAAACAAAAGATTTTGCTCCCCGGAAACCGTAAATACTCTGGTCCGGATCGCCTATAACCGTCAGGCTGGCGTTTTTGGCCAGATGGAGAAGCAGCCGGTACTGACTTGGCGAAAAATCCTGGAATTCATCGGCTAAGATCATTTCCCACGGCGGGTCACTGCCGTTTTGGGCTACTTTAATAAGATCGTCAAAATCCCAGTATTTGTTTTCCTCTAAAGCCGCCTGGTAGCCTTTAATCAAGGATTCCAAATTTTCCCGATCTTCCATGGCCGGAGGCATATGACCGGTATTTTTCCAATAGCCGACAGCCAAAGACAGCCTGTTGGGATTCAGCTCGGCGGCTTTAGCCTGGGATTTAAGTAATTTTTCCAGAAAATCGGCCGGGGCCAGAGACCAGTCGGGGTAAGATTTTTTTGCCATGGACAGGGCTAAAGCATGAAGGGTGGAGACGGTCATGCTCTGAGGATCGCCTAAACCCAAAAGAGGCTCCCGCAGGCGCTGGGCCAGGGTCTCGGCGGCTTTATTCGTGTAGGTTGTCAGGAGAATCTTTCCCGCAGACAGACCCAGACGGCGGGACTGGAAGGCCGCTCTTCTGATTAAGACCAAAGTTTTGCCCGAGCCAGGTCCGGCTAAGACGGTCAGACTTCTGGCCTCGCAGGTGACGGCCGCTTTCTGTTCGGAGCTTAAGTCGGACAGGATTTGCAGAGGTTCTTTTTTCCGGCGGACCACGGTCGGTTTTGGTTCCGCCAGTTTAGCCAGAGAAGGTTTAGCCACAGCCGGACGCCCCCGTGGCCTGCTCGGCGGACCGAATAAAAAGCCCTGACCTCTGGCCGCTTCTCTGTCTCGGGCCGACAGAACCTCAATGGTCCCGAACCGGCCGTCGAATCCGCCGCTGGTCAGAACCTGACCCGTTCTCATCCTCTCAATGCCCAGAGCCAGCAAGGGCCCCACTTCGGAGCTTAATTCGTCCAGCGGTACTTCCATCAGGAGATTAAACTCACTTTCAAATATTTTAAGGAGACGGTCGTAAGCTGAGTGAACGGCCTGAGTGGTCGGCCCCTGCCCTAAAACCTGGCACAGAAGTTCCTGTAGAGGCAGGATATGAAAGTCGGGCAGTCTGGGACCAGGTTCGGTCCGGTCGGCCAGTTGAAGAACCCTGCTTAAAACCCCGATGGTCAAAGGTTTTCCGCAAACCGGGCACAGTCCCTTGACCTCAATAGTCTGGGCCGGACTTAAAGCCGGTCCGCAGTGGGCATGGCCGTCCAAATGGTATTTGCCTTCTTCGGGATAGAACTCCACCGTGCCCAGTAAACCGTCGCCCGACGTTAAGGCGGCCCACATTTTATCGCGGTCAGGCGGTCCGGCTATGACTGTGGCTTCCCGGCCCAGTTTATCGGCGCTGTGAGCATCGGAAGAGGAGATGAGATGATATTTGTCCAGAGCCGAAATTAAGCGGTTCATGGCCGGATCGCTTGATAACCCGGTCTCTAAAGCCGTAATGTGTCCGCTTAGATCTAAAAAACAGTCTTCTAAACGGTCAAAACCGCTTTTATGACCAAATAAGGAAAACCAGGGCGTCCATATGTGAGCCGGGACCACTATTGAGCCCGGGTCACTGGTCAGGGCAATCTCTAGGATATTCCTGGCCGAAAGACCCATAATAGGCCGCCCGTCCGATAAAACATTGCCTCTGGCTCCCAAAGCCTGACTGAAGCGGCGGGCTGATTCCAAAGTAGGGGAAATGACCACCAGATGAATTTTACGGGTCTGCCCGTCCTGCTTGTAAATGGCGCTGACTTCCCCGGTCGGCAGAAAGAATGTCCCCTGGGAGTTTTCTTTTAGGGAGTAGAAGCCATTATCGCCGGGAATAAGTTTTTCCTCCAGCTCAGAAAGCCAGCCAGGATGAGTCAGATCTCCTGTGCCGATGACGGCCAGTCCTTTCAGTTTAGCCCAGCGGTCCAGGGACTCCGTGGTAATGGACTGGGACGTTGCCCGTGAATAGCGGGAGTGGATATGAAGGTCGGCAAAATAACGAGCCTTAATTGAGTTTAGATCTAGTTGATCAGGGGGAGCCGAATGCAAAGCCATACTATTTATCGAAGACCTCTGAAACTTGGGCGGTCAAAATGGTACTGCGACTGGTCATCCAGGCGCCCGGACGCAAACCGGCCAGTTGGCAGGTCAGGTTCAAAAGATCCCGGGCTTTGGCCCCAATCGGTACATCGGAAGGCAGTCCTACTGACTGTTTGAATCCGTTTAAAACTATGGTTGCCTGGCCTTGGCGGACTTCCTGGTCGTCTTTGGCTTCTTTAAGATCTGACAGAACGGCCAGAGAGACAACGGCCTGGGGCAATTCTTCTTCGGTCAAAGGCCGCCCCATCTTAGGATCCGTTAAAACCTGGGCCCCTAAAATCAAAGCCGCCTGCTGCAAAGGTTCCGGTCTTTCCAGCTGCCACGTTCTGGCAATGAGCTGGCCGCCGACTTTAACCGTGACCACCAGTGGCAGAGCCGCCTCCAAGCCTTTGGCAGCGGAAGCCGGCTCCCTTGGCGAACGGCTTTCCAGGATCGCACTCAATGGCTCTTTGGCCAGAGCCAAAAGATCCCGTCTGATCGGACCGGCCAGCGGAAAAGGGGCCGCCTGAACTTTGAAAGGCCATAATTCGGCCAATAAACCTACAAGAAGAAAAATAACTGTTAATTTATAAAAATAGGAACCTTTGGGGAAATTAAACACAGTAAAGCTCGTTTTTTTGAACTTCCAAACAGGTTAAAGGTCCTCCAAAGACTGCTCCCGTATCCAGACCGGCTCGTCCGGGACAGATAAAGGGCTGACGGAAAGGCGTATGTCCAAAAACAACAGTTTTTCCGAAATCAAAATCCGATTCTAAAAATTCATCGCGGATCCACAGACAGTCGTTTTCGTCCTGATCTTTCAGAGGTATGCCCGGTCTTAAACCGGCGTGGACAAAAATATGGCTGGCAGTCTCATAATATAAAATCAAATCCTGATAAAACTGATAATGGCTTATGGGAAAAGGGGTGTTTTCATTGTAGCTGCGCATGGTCCAGGCTACCCCGTTAGCTGTCAGGAGGAGTTCCTCCTGACCGGTAATGAAGTTTATGAACATCTGTTCATGGTTGCCCTTAAGCAGGATGACTTCTTTCGGGTGGAGAGATTTAAGGCCTAAAACAGTCTCCACTACTCCATAGCTGTCCGGACCGCGATCAATATAATCCCCCAGGAAGACCAGAAGTTCCTGGTTTTCCGGTCGCCAGTCCAGCTTGGCCAGAAGCCGGTCCAGTTTTAAACGGCAGCCGTGAATATCGCCGACCGCGAAAATGCGGGGTTCCTCCATATGGTCCTTTGTCCAGTCTCTGGAAAAATACCTGGCTTTTGACAATCTCCCCCGCCTAAAGCCGGGGAACTCTCACTGAGTCAGAAACGTTATCGCTCCCGGTCTCTACGGCGGGTTCCTGCTTCATCGGCCCGCTAACGTCTAAATCTCCATAGGCAGTAACAACGGTCTGTTCGACCGCCAAAACGTTCAACACGCCGGTCAGCTCGGCGTTATTAACATAACCGCCTTTAAGGCATTTGAATTCAGTTCAGGGTTTTTCTGAATGAGCCTGATATATCCGTCCTCACGGTCAGAGTTTTAAGGTCCCTAGGATAATAAAATTACCTAAATCTAAACACTACATATTTACTCCCTTTTGGCTTTGAACGCAAGAGAAGAGCAGATCCAGAGCCAAAGGGTAAAGAGTTTAGGGAATTTTGAAAAGATTATACAAAATTTTTTTGGTTTTGGAAAATTATAGAGTCAGCCAATCAGCCTTAGCAAAAATTCTATTAATTACAATACGTCAAGAATCCCTGATGGACTCGCAAGAAGTTCATTTTATCGAATATTTGATTTATAACTATTTAATATCGTTACATTTTTCAAACGTAACTTCTGAAAACAGGAGGGTTTTGCGAAAGCATCAACCCTGAGCTAAAATACATATGTTACTAAAAATGACGAAAATTTAACACCCTGAATTAAAAAAACTTGGCTAAATTACGTCTGCCAAAATCGGAGTGCCAAAGTGACCAAAACTTGATCTTACTGGCCATTTTCCAGGCAGAAACCAACTTCTGACTCAACGTACGGTCTTTTTTTATAAAACTTTCCAACACACGAGGTCAGGGTTTCGGGGGCACTGTGGAGTCATTAACCAGCACCCGGTTAGAGGTGGGCGGTTCAAAGGATTGGATTAGTTCTCCGCCGTCATTGTTGTAAAACATAGGTCGCCGTGGCCTCGCTGACGTGGTTAAAAAAGAAATTAAATGAAGGCGGGTCAGTGGAGAGAACCAGAGTTATTGGGCCGTACAGGACATTGTAGTCAATAACCAGACCGGCCTCGCTGATCAGAGCCGAATAGCTGGTGGTGTAGTTATTTTTAGTGATAAAGTAAGCCTCCTGAGCCACAGCCACCGAGTGGAAGGCTCCCTGAGCCGTATTGTTCATGGCGGAACGGCGGTAACGGGCGTACTGGGGGATAGCGACAGCCGCCAGGATACCGATGATGGCCACTACGATCAGCAGCTCAATTAAGGTGAAACCGCCCCCCGGTTGCGGTCAGAAAAAGGCCCAGTCCGCATAGATCGCCAGCTCCCAAAAAAATCAATAAAATCAATGGGTTATAATTTAGGCTTTAAAATAAGAATAAAGACAGACAACCCTCATTCTCGTCTAGGCAGTAAGCAGGCCAAAGCTTAGACTTTTGGTTAAAATAAAAATGTTCAAAAAATATTTTCCCTGACTGTCGGCAGATTTGAACTCATGTCAAACAGGGGGCTTTTGTCCTATAAATTTTAACTCGCCTGTAAAAGTACAGTTACCAGAATCAGGTGATTAGATCAAGGTTTATGGGCTGAATTTTATGCTCGTTAAAGGTTTGTTTTTTAAGGTCTGATTTGTAATTATTACCACGGCACGAAACTCTGAGAGGATTAGTTCAAAACCTGTAATAGAAACGGTATTACAGTATTCTCATAATTAAATGCCGAGGTAATATATCCAGAATTATGCATAGGTAGCATAAAAATAATATTATGTAATTACGGATATTAAAATTTAAAAGCCTGGTAAGCAAATAATCTGAGCATAGGAAAAAACGAGATGAATCAGGAAGACCTGTCCGGTATAGATTCTTTTAGCTGTTTCTAAAAATATGGTGCTCTACCAGAAGGAGCTGCCGCGAAATAACTGATTCCGGCCTTAGCCGTCATTTTATTCCAGCCGGAGAGGATGGGTGCAGTTAAGGCATGTCACCGTCCTTATGGAGTAAAGTCTGGATGCAATTTTCAATTTTTAGGTCAGAGGGCTTCACAGACGAGACAGAGAGGTTTAGGACCGACTTCATATAATTTTTTTGATCAACGCCCAGTTTATGGCCGAGGCTTGAATGTTTCGTTACTGTTTTGGATTAAATTTTGTTTTGATTGTTCCTGACTCTTAAGTTGGCAGAGAACATGTTAGCAATTTTTTTTAACGTTTTGGTGACATATTTTGAAGAGTCCCGCACTAGCTGAAGATCTAAAGAACCATACCGGTGAGCATAAACATTACGAATTCCTCTGAGTTCTTTCCATGGGATAAATCATATAATTTTATAAAATTTTAGGGTAATTTAGTTGTTAATTAGCTAATTTAAATGGTTTTAACGTCTATAATATTTATATAATGCGTAATTTAAGTAAAATTATCGCTTAATAATGAATATATATCAATAATAGCGTTACAATATTTAACTATATGGTCTAAAATATTAATATTTTTATACTTTTATATATTTTAATTTCTTCTTTAGCTATAGCATTCAAAAATTTTTCGTCCAGCTGTCTCGTCGTCAGAACATCAATCCGTTTGGCTAAGGCTTCCCTTAAATCATCGTAAAAATTCACGAATCGGTAAATTCCTACAATTCCACCAGTATCCACACGAAAAATCAATGCCGCTTTTAGCGGCGGCTTCTCCTCAAGCATAAGATCCAAAAATCCAAATTCTTTACAAATCGTACTCAAAGGCAATCGGGGTTACAATATTTTGAATTTCGGCTATGGTATAAATTTTTGTTCCCACAATACTTTGATCTTCATCTTTAAAAACTGATTTTATGGGAAAAATAATTTATTTAGTCTAAAAGGATATAATATATATAATATATTTTCTGAAGAAAGATAGCGGAGAGTATTTTATGTTGTCTTATAGTTTAAGGAAAGTAAATTTAAAGCCTCTGGACCTTAATCACGACAGGATTTAAGGCCCCAAAATTTGGAAAAAATATAGTCTGGTAGGCGGTAGAGGATTCGAACCTCCGACTTCCGGCGTGTAAAGCCGACACTCTAGCCGCTGAGTTAACCGCCCTTCAGGACTCCGGATCTTAGAGCGGGCCGATGAAGACTAACTGACTCCCAACCCATTCTTTAGATGCGGTAATTTTACCATTTTTCTTTGAAGATTCAAGCTCGACGGAAAATGGGAAAATAGGAAAAACTGCCTAAAATAGGGATTTAGAACTGCTGCTTAAGATCTTTTTTAGGTCAGAACAGCAAAAAAAAGCCGACTTGGCGGTTAGGGGCGTTAGGCAGATGGCTGAGTGGGATCAGGGTCGGACTGGATAGGGCTTAACCGGCTCTGAAAGCTGGGGCTGCAGGCATTGGGGAGTTAGTAGGACCCGGGCCACGATTTTGGGCTGCCGCCGGGCTTAAGTGCGCAAAAAGTCCAATACGTGAAAAACTAAAAAACTAGGTCAATGCCGAGCAGATTTACGGCCGGATCAATAATGGCTGACAGGGTAAGTCCGTGGTAAAAAAATTTTCGGACTTCATCCGGAGCCGCAAGGCCGGTCTGAAAGTCTTTTTCCTACGAAAAATAGAGCGAATGAAACAACTGTACTGGACGTTCCGCGACAAAGTAAATTTCTCAGACCTGCTGAAAGAATTTAGAAGACTTTAAGGTCATGGGCGGAGTCGAACTTGGCCTGGAGGCGCAAGTTTTCGGAAGTTGAGCTAAAAAGCTAATGATATCAAATGATTATAAATAAAATTTTCTAAAAACGGACTCTTCGTAAAGCCACCGCTGTCAGGAGGGTTGAATGTCGGAAGGCAAGGAGCCTGTTGGGTTTTATAGCTAACCGGCTGATTTTATTGACTATATCACTAAAGACTTTGCTGGCGAAAATTTAGTAAAATCAACAGCTTAGAGAATTCAAAAACAAATAATCCGGCACAGGCTCCTGGGTATTTCCACCTGGACTAAATTTTTCTTCAAAAGGCTTCAGCTCAATAGGACCATTGTGGGAGCGGGCATTTTGGCCGAGCCTTTTGAGTGGGTGTGAGGTTAGTGGCCCGGAAAACCATAAGGTTTCGGAGTCCCGGGGAATTAATTCAGCCCAGCCGCATGGACAGTTCTACGTCCGGAGTTAAGGGCACGGATAAGTAGCCGCCGGACGTACGGACCTGCCTAATATACTCAGGGCTACAGTCAGCGTCGTCAGCGATTACCAGAGCCCCTGGTCTTAAGCGGCTTTCGGTCAGGGCCAGAATATCAGGGTACAAGGCTTTGGAACCGTCAAGGAGCATTAGATCTATAGTTTCGGGTAAATCGACGCTTAAAGTCTGCAGAGCATCTCCTGCCCGCACGTCAACCAGTTCAAGAAGACCGGCCGCTTTCAGGTTTTCCCGCGCTTGAGCCACTTTGGTTGGCTCGAACTCAGAGGATATCAGGTGACCGCCACCGTTGTCCCGTAAGGCGGCGGCCAAAAACAGAGTCGAAACCCCAAAAGAGGTCCCGAATTCGACAATTGATCTGGCCCGGCATCCGCAGGCCAGCATATAAAGCAGCAAACCGGTTTCCCTGGAGACCGCGAGCGGGAACTCCTTCAGACTCCCGTAAAAAGCCCGGTACTCGGTTTTGCTCCGCTTTAAGCGGTCCACTTCTTCTTTGGACCAGGAAAGGTCCTTAACTTTGGCACTGGCCGCCGCATCCTGCCTAAACAGCGCGTCCAGTATCTGGGCCAGAGGTGGGGTGGTTAAGATGGACATTAAAATTCTCCAGTTCAGGGAAAAGGTAAAATAGTTAGGCTGTTTTACTCGGCGAAATAATTGTCTTGCGACCAAGCTCGACAGCTAAAACATCGCAACCGGGAACTGGAATAAAAAAACGCATCCCAGCGCCGCAATTGCGGGTTGGCCATGCGTTGGGTAACGTTAACGCTTACGACAAATGACTACAGTTAAGAATCTTGAGCAGAGAAGGCCATTGATTGAGGTTCCAAAAAGGATTACTTCACAGTCTTCGGAACTTCGGCTGTCTTCACTGAGATAGCTAGACTCTTATCTGCTTTTTATCTTCCGTCTCAGAGAGCCGGAGCAAAAAACTCATCCTTTTGGTTTTAGATCCCGTGAAATGATCTGATAAAATCAGGTCTGACTAAATCCAATCTAATATATTATAATTAGTCATTGTGGTTTCTTCAAATAAAAAATGAAATCTTGGGTTCCGGTCTTCTTAAAACATCCGTTCGCTTCAACCTCTGCGGCTGGTTTAAAAGTTTTACTGGCCCCACCGGCCGAGAAAGGCAACCTGTTATTAACGCCTGTCGGGGCGCGGCGGGCTTGCCGGCTGACCAGTCTCGCGAGTTGAGGCATGCCCAGAGGATATCGGCCGGGCGCCAAAAGCGTGTTTGGGTTCCGAACCGGAGATTTGGTTCGGGCTGACGTACTGAAAGGCAAGAATGCCGGAATTCACATCGGCCGGGTGGCAATCCGGACTTTCAGTTCGCATACGGAACAAGGGTTCCCGGGTCGTCACCGTTTCCCACAGATATTGCCGACAGATTCAGAGAGCGGAAGTATACGGACGGATACTTCGTTTACAATCAAACTAAAATTAAGGAGGCGGTGTTACCTCCCAGGCTTTTTGGCCGGGGAGGGAAAACCGAAGATCGGATGAGAAAAGTGTTCATCACCGGCGGCACCGGGGCCTTGGGTCAGGCTTTAGTCAAAAAATTTGTCCAGTTCGGTTGGGAGACGGCTTTCAGTTTCCGGCAAAATCGCCAGGCGGCCGAATCGCTGACTTCGGAGTGCGGGGCCAGAGCTTTTGTGGCCGATTTAACGGAACCGGAGTCGGTTGCCCGTATGGCCCAGAGACTGGAAGAAGAATTCGGCGTCCCTGACGCTTTAATCAATAATGCCGGGAAAAGCGTAGTCCTGCCGTTTGCTCTGCTGGAGCCGGACGACTGGGATGAAGCCATGGGAGTTAACTTAAAAACCACGTTTATGGCCACCCACGCCTTGATAAGAGGCATGATCCGGCAGAAGGGAGGGGCTATTGTCAATTTTGGCTCCATTGCCGGGGAAAGGGTTCTGGGAGTTCCGGTCCCCTATGCTACGGCCAAAAGTGCCATCCGAGGTTTTACCCTGTCTCTGGCCAGGGAAGTGTCGCGTTATTCCATCCGGGTCAACGCAGTAGTCCCGGGTTTATTGGAAGCCGGCGTCTCCAGCCTGGTGCCGCCGGCCGAAAAAGAGGAATTTTTAAAATACTGTCTTTTGGGACGTCCAGGACGCTGCGAGGAAGTGGCCGATTTAGTTGAGTTTCTGGCCAGTGACCGGGCTTCTTTCATCAACGCGCAGCTCATCCATATTAACGGAGGCTTTTGACGGTGCGCTGGCTTTTTATTGATCGGATTTTAGATTTTAAGCCCTGGGAGCATATCGGGGTTCTGAAGCTTGGTACCTTGGAAGAGTATTTTCTTTTGGAACGCTGGGGAGAGCCAGCCAAAAGTCCAGGATTAATTCTTCTGGAGAGTGCCATTCAGGCGGCCGACTGGCTGGTCGAGGCTTCCAGCGATTTTAGCCTGACGTTCAGTCTTAAGGAGCTTTATGATTTTAAAAGTTTAAGAGGTCTGGGTCCGGCTGAGGGTCTAGTGTGGTTCATCAGGGTGGCGGCGGCGGAAAAAAGTCATCTGGAACTGGTCGCTCAGTCTTATCGCTGCTCTGAGGCGACCGATGTTTTGGAAGGCTTGGGCCGGCTTAAAAAGACTTTCCGGTCCTACAGCCGAACGGACGAAAGCTTAAAGGCGCCTTCTGTCGAAGTATTCAGGTTTTCCGGGGAAACGGTTTTTTTGTCCGGACTTAAAATGCGTGACCATCGCCGGGCCTGGTGGAGGGAACTTAGTGGCGGCATAGAACCATGAATCCAGAAGATAGCCGAAGAAAGACAGGTCATGCTGTAATAAAAAAGTCTGTAATTGGGGCAGGTGATTTCTGGCCTTTGGAATTGAAAGGCTTTTGCTTCCAAGTGGACTGGCCTGAATTTTATCCGAAAGGGTAATAAAAAATAATATAATAGGTATGTTTGATGGCGTATTTTTATAAGAAATTCGATGGATAGCTGATTTAAGGCTTTTAGTACCATGCCCAAACCTGGTGGAGGTTGATGACCACACAGTACCGCCTGAACCATGACCGGCTATATTGGTGATACTTCTGGAAAGCGCAGCCATATGCAGAGGTAGCTGTTGATTTTAGCTTAAAAAACATTTGTCCGATCAAAAACTGGTCACTTTGGCGGTCAAATTTTGGTAGACGAAAATTAACCATGATTTTTTTAAGAAATTTAGGCTGTTAAATTTTCGTCATTTTTAGGAACAGACCCTTTTATAGCGTAAAGGCTTTTTATTTAGTGTAATTAAATAAATATTACCAGATATAATTGGCTATCAAAATAATTTAATATAACAAATATAATAGTATATTATCTAAATATAAATTAATTAGCATGTATTTAACTATAATTTAGTTATTTTAAGCTGAAATTTTGTCCGTCGATGACACAATGCGGGGGTATGTCAAGAGAGAAAAATCATCTTTAAGACGAGTAGCCTGTGGGTCAAGATTTACGGAGAGCAGTCTCAAGCCGGAGAAGATTATCGTAATTTTTTGAATTATATGTTTTTATAAAATAAAATGACCAAAAATATTTGGTGATAACGCTTAAAGCAGATTATATTCTAAATATTTATATTTAATATAACTAAATAATCTTATTTTTTTGCCAATTAAGCAATCTGACTCGAGACAAAGTTGGATTGAAAGGTACTTTTTTACACGACTCAATGGGTAATGTTTACTCAGATGGCTCATTTACCTCTGGACTGAAAATGTAACCGTTCAGTTCTCCATTTTTAACCTAGCGTTTAATTGATCAAGTTATACAGATTATTCCCAAGCTGGCTTCCCTTGACTTCCCGCTGGCGTACAGATAAATGGGCAGGTCTTTTCATACAGGAACTCTGTATAAATTCATAGAGGAACTCTGTATAAATTTTTTACTTTCTTGAGCAGAGAAAGGTCATCATAAAGCCTAGATTAATTTAGTAATGCCAACTAGCGTAAGTATTAACTGATAATATTCGGAAGTCTGGGTAACGGTTTCAGGTCTCAGGCGTTTCTAAGTCGTCCTGAGAGAAAAACGATTTTTTCCGAAACTGGCCATGAGATACTGTATCATGCGCCACAAGATATAATCTGAACAATTAAATCAATAAATCACGTCCAGCCTGTCAGGCTGTCTTTGATTGCTTTTGGCATGAATTTTGCAGAAGTAAGTATTTAAGATTTTTTTCATTGACATTCATTTAAATATGAATAAAATACCGTCTTAAATTTATAATTTAACGTATAAACCCAAATCGTTGAGTATATGTTTTATATGGTTTTGTCAACCACTCCGCCTCCAGTCCTCCGGCTGAACAGGGGTGGTTGTAAGAACCCTGGATTGACCGGGGTAAGCGGTCCGCTACGTTTTCTCCGTAGGTTAACCCGTTAAGTGCGATTATTTAGGCTACTCTAACTGAAATTAAACTCAAGGAAGTGGCGTTTTCCCCGGCCTTCGGTCGGGATTTACACGCTGAAGATTCGGATGAACAGCGATCTTCGGCCGAGTACCATGTTTCTTTTGTCCATTGCTGGTTACCTTGCAGGCAACCATGCAGCTCTAAATTAGTGGTTAGGGAACTGTGATTTTGCCTCTTTCAAGTATTCATATGCCGGTCACGGAAAAACGGCCTAACCTAAACGGTTTGCTTTTTAAACTCAGGGGCGTTGGCACCGTTATTGCATATAAAAAATGGTGCGGTTAAGCGACTTTAAGCAGATTTGATTGCTAATCACAGCAGACCTGTCAGACTCCAAAGTTTTTCGGATAAGTTCCGGTTTACGTTACTCTGATTCATGGCATGGTGGTATTGCGATGTCGAAAATTATTTGTCCTAACTGCAAATCATCTTTTAAAGTATCTGATCCGAGCCTTTTGGCTAAATTTGAGGACCCAAAGATTTGGGCGAGGTGCCCCAACTGCAGTGAACGTTTTCATCCTCAATTGTTAGATATAAGCAGTCAATTAGGGTTAAATGATGGGGTGAATTTTCATAATTCTGATATTCATAGTAAAATAGATAATATTGTTACTAATATAAAAGAAAAGGACACTGACATTCCCATCAAAGCTTCGGATCTGTTGTACAGGCCATCGACCTCAAGATTGGCATCCAAGTTGGGTATTATGTCCTTTGCTATTATAATAATAGCCTTCTTGGCTTTAATTCCTTTGAGTTATGTTGGAGCTAGCCTGGACCCTCCGGCAGTTCAGTCTCAAGTCCGGCGTGAGCCGAACATCTATTCTGATAAGGAGCTGACCAGAGATTTACTGTCTCTCCGCCAAGACATCAGAACAAAAAGGACGTTGGAAAGAGAAATCTCCTACAGTGGCCGGGAGTCAAAGATATACAAGCATTTAGTCAATAATTTATCTCCTGCTCACTGTCAAGAAATAGTTTCGATGCGTGTTTGGTCAAAAAGAACTATAGAAGGTGTTAAATTTAAAGGTGTTTGTCTTAAAAAAGACGCTGATGCAGCTGAATTATCAATTAAATGGTATAATGATAGGATAGAAGCGTCTGTTTCGCAAGATAAAGATCCTGTAGTTCTTCTTTTAGCATCGAATGATTGATAAAAATTGATTTAATTGGTGTCTTTATCTGATAGTTAATATCCGTTTCACCATAACCCAAAGTTAGAGTGTTGCCTGGCGTGCTTATAGAAAAATTGACAGCTGGGTGCGGGTACAATGCTCTTCTAATTGAAATACGGTTATTTTCCAAAAAATATGTCCCTGACATTCGATCAGCTTTTTTTCTGGCTGATGAGAAGTTTATCAAAGCTGCTCTAACTAGAGACTTAAGAAGTTAGTTTGGAATTCCTGCTGATTGCCTTTTATGATACGGATTTCATTGTGAAGGCTAATTTTAGGGGATTATAGTGAGAATCAATAATAAGACATCCCAGAGGCTCAGACCATTTCCGGTCAGTCAGCCTGTGATAAGACCTTCCCGGTCGTTAAAAGACGGATTGACTCTGGTTGAATTGCTAGTTGTCACGGCCTTGGCCATGATTGTCGCTGGTATCAGCTTCTCTATCTACCGGCTTAATTCCGCTCATTACCTCAGAGAAGAGTCTTTTATCCAGCAGCAGCAAAACCTTAGAGCGGCATTGTACATTCTCGGCCGCGATTTGCGTTCAGCCGGCAATGGTTTTTATATACTCGGTAATAGCGTGGAGCTTATCCAGGCCTATGTTCCTGCCCAGATAACCATAACTAGCGGTGACCCCAGTGTCTTCACCGCCGCCGGCTGGTTCAAGAATCCTGACAGTTCCGAAGCCGGATTCAGAGCTATTTTCGGGATAGACGGTGGAGCGGATCATTCTGACATGGTCACAATCTTCAAGTCTGAACTGGAATTCGCTTCTCCAATTGGGGTAGTCGGAGAGTATGTCTCCCCCAAAATGACTCTCAAAGATGAAATATTCCCCGACACCATGGCTAAGGGTGATATAATTGCCTTAGTTAATAACACCGAATCAATCATTGTGGAAGTCAAAGATTTTTCAGAATCATCCCGGACCATTGATTTTGTTACCAACGGCCGATTCACCCCTGCTTCCGGAATACCTTCCAGCTTTCCCGTTTCAGGTTCCACTGTCTATAATTTACGGGATATAACGCTAGTCACATACTACGTAGATGAATCCAGCAGCCGTCTGATGGCCGTTTACCATGACCAGGGGAGGGCCGCTTATGATGATCCGGCCACTAAGTCAGCCGTTGTGGCCAATAACATTGAGGACATGCAGTTTTTTTATTACTTTGATCATGATGCAGTTGATCTGGAGCGTGTAACAGACACCCCGCTTATAAGCTCGGCCAGACTCAAATCCGAATCCGTGAAGGCCGTAGCTGTCGCCATGACCTCCCGTTCAGGTTATGAAGATCCTCAATTACGGGCTGTTCGTCCGCCTTTATATAACCATTCAGCGGGGACAGTTTCAGATGGGAGAAGACGTAACAGTTTGTCTGAACTGATTTTCTTGAGGAACTACCAATAATGACGATTTCTGCCAGCCTAAAAATCAGGAAGATGTCTTCAGGCTTTTCCTTGATTGAATTAATAATCGTTGTGGCTCTTATCGCGCTGATGGCTGTCGTTACTTACGCTGCCATGAACCGCTATGTTCCAGGATATAGAGTCAGGTCTGAAGCCAAAGCCTTTGACGGTCTGCTGCAAAAAGCCAGATTGCTGGCCGCTACCAGCCAGAAACCGGTCAGGGTCGTTTTAAATTGCTCCAAGGCTGTGGATGATACCTGTGTGGTAACTACCCAGGTCGCCTCTTTTACGGGGACAGCGGTGACTGACTGGATCTCTGTTCAGAATGGGCGTCGCGTGTTTCATCGCAATGTGATGGCCGTAAAATTGCCGAAACCAACTATATCAGACGGCAGTGTTTCATACCCAGGTATATACTGGGCCATTTTCATGCCCGACAGCCGTGTTTTTTCTGATCCTAGACCATTCGATCTCTTTTTACACATTGATACTGCTGATCTCAGCAAGTCACCCCTTGGGTGGCAGATTTCGTTGAGCAATGATGCGGGGCGAATCTCCACCGAGCAAACTACATTGCCAATTTCTTAAATTTAGCGATTGTGTCATGTCAGAGGCAGACAATGGAAACGGATTGTATTTCTGAAAATAAAATAAAAAAAGCTCATCTGTCAGGCGGTTTTACCTTAGTTGAAATTCTTGTAACCGTTTTTGTATTAGCTTTCGGTTGTCTGGCCGCTTCCAAGATGCTCACTATCTCTCTTAAGGGTTTTAGTTACGCTGACAATATCACGGTAGCTACATTTCTGGCTGAATCTGAGCTGGAACGCCTGAGAGCCCTCACTTTTGCCGAACTGACTTATGAGGCAACTCATACGCCTGTGGTTGTAACTAACAATATTAACCGCCTGGGTCAGGTTTGCACTCCTCCGGGCTGCGATAGTTTCATTTTTTCCAGAACAGTCAGTTTTTTTCCCAAGACACCTACTTCTTTTAGCCATCAAATTGAAATAGCAGTCAGTTGGTTAGACAGAATCGGGCGGCAAGAAATAACTTACAGCGGTGTTGTTACATCCTTTTCTTTCTAATACGATAAATGTTCTGTTTATGGTGTAACATCATGTTTTACGCTTTTATGGTGAATTATGATCAGTTCGAATGCTAAAAAAACAAAACAAATGCCTGAGGGCATGATTTTAGTATATGTTCTGGCAATTTTGGCCCTTATCGCCATGATGGGTTTTGTCCTGGTTTCCAATAGCATGGTCGAGCTTTCTGTTTCCGGCAATAATCGAACTGGGCGGGAGGCTTTTAATACAGCGGATTCCACGGAGCGGATTGCTACGTTGATCTCCCGAATCCTTCTTCATCCTGAACTAGGATCCCCAACTGCTATTCTGTCCACCTCGTCTGACCCTAAATTTCCAATGACTGTGGAAATTGACACGGCCCGCTTTAATCTGGCCAAACTCCAGCAAGAGTCAACTAATTTTGACTATCTCCAGCGTTACTTGGATGCCCAGAACTCCGATCCTCTTCGTCCGCCTCATATTGTTTTTAAAGTAGGCGATAAGGAGGTGGCTTCGGCTGTCGTCAACATGGAAATCAAAGAGCCCATCTCGGAAGGGTACTCCCTTGGAGTAGGCGATATGTACGACTTCTCAGCCGGTTCCGGAGTCCAGATCAACCTGGTCATAACTATTGATGCTACTCCCATGTCTATAGATAATGATTTTGATGATCCTCATTCAATAGTAACTTCAATATACCGTGAATTATTATAGAGGCCTGTTATGTTCAAAATTAAGTTTATGTTAATAATGTCTCTGGTTATCACTTTTCAGGTTGCCTCTCCGCTATTCGGGGCCAACCCGCCTCTTAGGGAAAATTATGAGACCCAGCCCTTTACGGCCACCGGGGTAACCGTCCCGGAGGTTTTACTGGCTGTCTCAAAAGACCTGAAAATGTTTTATCAGGGTTACGCCGGCTTAATCGTTGACATCGACGGCGACGGACGCCTTGATACCGGCTTTAACCCCGCCGCCACTTATATCGGCTACTTTGATCCTGATTCATGCTATGTTCATACCGGTCCGGAAGGCGGTTCGAATCATCGCGCCACAGAGAACAGCAGATATTTTTACAGGGTTGCTTTCACTGTCCCGGATGATTCCCAGGCGACAATAAACAGCAACCGTCCTGCCGGTCTGAAGGCTTATATTCCGTCGTATCGCTCCAAACACGGTATTTGCCGGGGCGTGACGTCTGGCGGAAAAAAAACCTTCAGCGGCAACTGGCTGAATTTCATAATTTCCAGCCGGATGGACGTTGTCAGGAAAATCCTGTACGGAGGCTCCAGAGTCGTTGACACAGACACGGATACTTTTCTTGAGCCTTCCTTCGTTCCCCATGATGCTTCCATCTGGGGATCCGAGGTGATGGCTGACAACGCCTGGAACCGCACTCCCTTTAACGTCTATTTTGACATAACGAAATATACGCCCTTTGCCAAACCAAACAGCAATACCGGCCACTATTTCGCCAGAACGCGTGATCGCAGCCAATACGGCCCTTGGGATCCAAGGGGCACGGCTAGTTCAGCCGACGGCAACATCTTTCCGGTTCTGCAGTTCTATGCCAATGCCTCCAACAACGGCTGCGGGAGCGGGACGGCCGGTCATTATTGGGACTGGATCATGCAGTCCCGCCCGGTTCCCAACGCCGGAGCCGGATGTCTGACTGACAGCAATGTCAAATCCTGGAGAGCCACTGTCAAGGTCTGCTCCAAAGCTGACTCCAGCGATAAGGCTGTGGCTCAAGGCGAGCAATGTACCCTGTACGGCGATGCGCCCAAGCAAGTTTATAAGCCGACCGGCCTTCTTCAGGAATACGGCGGAAACGGAAAAATGCGGTTTGGTCTGATGACCGGTGGTTTCAATGACAGCTTGCGGGCCAAAGGCGGAATAATGCGAAACCACGTCGCTTCCCTGACTAATTCCATCAACCCGGCAACCGGCCAGTTTCTTACCAGCGGCCTGATGTGGGCCTTTGACAAACTGCAGATTTCCGGCCGGTGGATTTATGGTTATGAAGGAGGCAACGCCGAAATTTTATACAGCGACCTCAATTCCTGGGGGAACCCGATGGGTGAGATGCTCTTTGAATCGATCCGTTATCTGGTCGGTAAAACATCACCGACCTCCAGCTTCTCAAACGGAGAAGACGGCGATCGTTCAGGGGCCGCCTTAGGAGGCAGTCCGTACCTGAAGAGCCCCATTAATAAGCTTTTAACGGCTAATTCCCTGAAAAGCTGGAGTGGGCGGCTGAATCCGTCAGAGTGTTCCAAACCTGTCGTCATGCTGATAAGTGACATTGATACCAGTTTTGACGGAGATGATATTTCCGCTTCCAATGATTTGAATTCATACGATCTGATGCCGGGAGTGGTCAATTCGGCTCTGCCAAAGCAGTTCAATGTCGCCTCCTATTTGAAGGCCATCTCTCTGAATGAGGGTATTGGAGGTTCGAAAAAATATTTTTATGCCAAGGCGGACACGGATGACTGTTCGCCTAAAACCATCTCCACCTTAGACGATGTCAAAGGTCTGTGCCCGATGGGGCCGTCCTACAGAGGGACCTATGCCGTGGCCTCAGCGGCATATTACGCCCATACTCATAATATGAGCCGGACATCCAATAAAATGCCCATTGATGTTTACTCCGTAACCATGAGTGCGGCCTTTCCCGAGCTGAAGCTTGATCTAAAAGACGGCCGCCGGGTATCGGTGCTGCCGCTTAACACCACCAACCGGTGTTCAAGCGGCCTTTACAACGCCTGTAACAAAGTTTTGAGTTTTCTGAACTATTTTTTGACTGATATGGAAACCGACAAAAACGGTCTGCCCATCAGCTTCACCATCCAGGTCAATTTTTCCGACTTCGGTATGGGCGATGATTGGGAAATGGACATGGTTGTCGAATACAAGGTCGTTTTGCTGACCAACAGTACGACCAACGCCAGGTTTCGCTCTTCGTCCAACCTGAACACTCTGGCCGGCAATGCCAATTATGTGTCAGGCGTTTTCAGAAACCAGGGGGCAAATTACTATTTCGTTCAAAACCCAACTGATGTCGTGACCATGAATGACATGGTCGATCTGAATTCCATTACCGTTTCCGGGGTGGCTGTTTTCTCCAGGATGCACCGCACCGCCTCCGGCGGGAGTCACGGTCTCGGTTACACTATCAGCGGGACCACATATGACGGGACATATCTGGATTTAAATCTTGGCTCCCCGCCGGCCTCCAATTTTCTGACTCCTCCTGGCTGTGCCTATTCAAACGGTCCGTCACCGTGTAAACAAAGCCCCGGCACCAGCACCCAGATAAGGACGTTCAGTTTCTCTTCCTCCGGCTCAAACAATGAAGTTCTGCAAAATCCTATGTGGATGGCTGCGAAATACGGCGGTTTTTCGGACAGCAACAATAACGGCATCCCTGATCCCGGTGAATGGGAAAACCCCGAAGGCGAACCCAAAAACTATTTCCAGGCTACAAATATTGCCGAGCTTCCGGATAAATTAACCGAAGCTTTCCGGACCATTGCCAGTTCAATTACAACCGGCACGGCTACCTCAGCCTCTGTCAATTCCGTTTTAGGCGGAGGCATTTCCGTTCAGACAGCTTACTACCCCGAATATACCAACCCTGATGACGATTCTCAGAAAGTTCGCTGGGTGGGCACTGTTTACGGATTATTTGTTGATAAGTACGGCAATCTGCGGGAAGACACCAACGGCGATCACAAACTCAAACTGTCCACCATTGACAACGACGGCGATAATATCCTGACCTTTAACAACCCCTATAAGGTGCCGGCCATTCTTCCGGACTGCTATACGGCTTCGACGGTCAGCCGGTGCACCGATCCCTATGGCAACAACAATCCGGTGGTCCTGGACAGTCCTCCCAATATCCACAGAATCAACAGCGTCTGGGATACCGGCCAGTGGTTAGCCGAGCTTGATCCGTTCGGCGACAAGCTTCTGACGGGAAGCCGTTCATACAGCACTGCGGCTACCAAGTCAGGCGGGAAGAGACGGATTTATTTTGGCCAGCCCGACGGAAGTGCGCAGCTGCCTCTTTTTAACACCTCCGACGGTTCCCTGGCGATATTAGAAAAATATATGCTTCATGATAATTTCCGGGAAGTCCTGCCAACGGTGGCTGGTATTCAAAACACCAAGGCTGCTTACACCAAAAAGCTGGTTGAGTACATTCAGGGGGCCGAAGTTCCCGGGTGGCGCACCAGAACCATCGCTAATCCCTGGGGATCCAGTCCGGCCACTATTGTCTGGAGACTGGCGGATATCATCAACTCCAAACCTATTATTGTAGGTCCGCCATCCTTTAATTATGACACCATTTACGGTGACTACACCTACGGAGAATTCAGGGTCGCCCAGGGCGGCAGAAGGCAGATGGTCTATGTTGGCAGTAACGACGGCATTTTCCACGCCATCAATATGGGCTTCTACGGTTCTCTGGCCGAAGGTTTGGTGGGTTATGGCCTAGGTGATTCCGCGAAACATGAATTGGGTGCTGAAGTCTGGGCATACGTCCCGACTTCTGTTCTGCCTCAATTGCAGTGGCTTCCTAATCCTGATTATGTTCATTCATATTATGTTGACATGAAACCCCTCCTGGCCGATGTCAAGATCAGCGGGGAATGGCGGACGATACTCATCGGAGGACTGCGGCTGGGAGGAAGGCCAATTTCCGATCCTGATTCTTCTGACGGCGTGATTCAGAATTTTTATTCCGAACTGTTCTGTCTGGATGTGACCAATCCTGAAGCTGAACCGAAATTCCTTTGGCGGTACAGCGGCGAAACAATGGGCTTAAGTGTCGGCGCCCCTTCAGTGGTGACTTCCGGCGGCAAGTGGTATGTGGTCATTCCCAGCGGTCCGAAAACTGACACTTTCTCAAGTAACGGTCAAGTTGTATACGGTCAGCACTCACCATACGATGGCTACAGCGACCAGAATGCCAGGCTGATAGTTCTTGACGCCGGTACCGGGGCGGAGCTTAATACAGGAAACAACTTAATTGTTTCTGAGGCTAACAGTTTCTTTACCGAGAATTTTATCCCTCTGCCCCAGGGCAACAAAAGAACCGGCACCTGGAATGATAATCTCGTATATTATGGTCTAACAATCAGCCGGGTTGAGTCAACCTGTCTCGACAGCGGGGCTGTTTACAGACTGGTGATGTCCGATTCTTCCACTTCTCAGCCGTTGGCTCCGAACGCCTGGAAGCTTGAACGTTTTATCTCCACAGATCGGCCGGTAACCGGCGCGGTAAATTCCACCTATGACAACAAAGGGAATCTCTGGGTCATATTCGCTACCGGGCGGCTCTGGGGCATTCAGGATTTAACTCCCTGCGCTGCTGTCAACACGGCAGCCTGCCGCGAAAATCACTTGCAGTTCCTCTACGGGGTCAAGGAAGAAACGGACATTAACGGTAAGATGACCTATTCCGACAGGACTTTGGAACTCAATAAACTGGCCGATTTGACCGGGGCTTCGGTTTATCGGGGCGGAATGGTGGCAGGCCTAAAGGCTCAGGCAGGATTAACTCTGGGTACAGGCGGGACCACAACCTATACCGTCCTTGCAGATGCGATTAAGAGCGACAAGTTCATAGGCTACAAACGCCAATTGGATATCAGCAGGGTCCTTCAGCCAGGAATTACTGACAATTTTGAGATATCCATAACCCAGCCCAAGATAACCGGGCTTGGCAACGGAGTGTCCTTGATGGCCTTTACCTCCTTTGAACCTAACACCGTTACCAGCTTCTGCGGAGATCTTGGAAAAAGCTATATGTATCTGCTGGATACTTTTACCGGTCTTCCGTCTCCTATGCTCTATTCAGCCTTCTCTAATGCGCCGGAAAATGCGGAATCAGCTCTGACTGATCCTGTCAATTTAGTACCCGGAGGCGTTCTGGTCGGCGATAATCTGGCCACAGAAGCGAGCTTCTATGTAACAGCCAATTCAGTAACAGCCCGGACTTCTTTAGGCGGCAGTATAACCGATGTCTCAGTCGAGAAAGATAAGGGTATCGGCAATACTGTAATTTCCTGGCGGGAGGCTCTTAATACCGGCTTTACCCTGTCTAAAGACTCCATGGTAATAGGTCTTGAGCCTGGACTCGAATAATTCAGTGGTTTAAGGGATTCATCCCAAAATCTGACTTTTTGTCGGAAAAAAGTTCCAGGCCTTCCTGAGTTCAGGAAAAGATCTGAGTGACAGACGGTGACAATTAACCCGGAGCCAGGATGGGCGGTCATTCTGGCTCCGGCTGCAGCTGGAGCCGTAAAGCGGCTATCCGGTTCGGCACGGCTGCGGTTTTAAAGATTAAAAGCATTGGCTGAATGCATGACCAGAGTGAGAGTTATGGCGGGCTGGCAGCTTAATGCTTACTTGAATTAATTTTTCAGACTAAGTATTATGGGGTCATGAGGAGGCACCCCATGACCAGAGTGGCGGAAAGGCCTGTTTGTTCGAAAGACGACTTAGAGACGCTGGAGGTCTGGAGCCGCAGCCAAATCCTTGATTACAGGTTAGTACAGAGAGCCAGATTGGTATTGCTGAGTTCATCCGGGCTTCAGGATGCCGAGATAGCTAAAGAGCTGGATCTGGACAAGAATACTGTCGCAACTTGGCGGAAAAGATACATATCCTCAGGAATTGATGGGCTTTACGACTTCCCTCGCCCCGGCAAACCCCCAATATATGAGCCAGATTCAACCAGAAAAGCTGTTTTGGAAATAATTTCTAAGCCGCCGCCTTTGGGGCAGAACGCCTGGGACGGAAAATCCGTGGCTAAAGAGCTTGGCATTTCGGCCGACAAGGCCTGGCAAATCCTTAGGCAGGAAGGAATATCGCTCAAAAGGCAGAGATCATGGTGTGTCAGGACTGATCCTCAGTTCGCGGCCAGGGTCACGGATATTATTGGGCTTTATCTTGAACCGCCCCAAAACGCTCTTGTCCTTTCTGTAGACGAAAAACCGAATGTTCAGGCCATTGAAAGGTTCAGCGGGTACGTCTACACATCCTCCTCCACGATAGTTCAAGGCCTTCAAAGCGTCTCAACCTGCCACGGGACTTTAAATTTAATCTCGGCGATAGAAATTGCCGCCCGAGCCGGGAAGAGTTCTGCGGCTGATAAAAAGCGGCGAATTGATTTTCTTGAGTTTATGTCTCAAGCTGTAGAAGACTCCACCTCAGGCCTGGAAATACATGCTGTGACTGACAACTCCTGCATCAATAAAAAGTCTGACAGCTGGCTGACCGAACACCCCAATGTAACCTTCCATATTTCGCCTACTTCAGACAGCTGGCTTAGTCTGGCGGCTTTATTTTTTGGGATCTTTACCCGGAAAGGCCTGAATGGAGCCAATTTTAAAAGTCAGGCTGATCTGGTCTCGGCCATCAAGAAATTTATAGAGGTCTATAATGATAATGCCCGTCCCTTTGTCTGGCGCAAACGGGCAGTAAATGGGAGTCAGCCTCGGAATAACATGAAGAGCTTACAAAATTAAAAATTTGACCGGAAGCGGCGATTGAAAAAATTTAAGGTTATGGGAGACAAAAAACGGGCAAAGCGGCTAAAAAATAGTTATTATCGTCTATTCTAAAGGAATCAATCGCCCATGAGGCATAGATTAAAAGTATAGGCGATTCTATTCAAGCAGTAGGACGGGATATGGCGTTTAGCAAATAATATTAAATATTTACAGCGTTCAAGACACAAAAGAGGCCTTCAGCCGTAGAGTCTTTTGAAGCCTGAAATTACACCGGAATCTGTGTAAGTTTTGAAGGGTTTTTAGAAACTTTTTTTCTTAGCAATAAAGAGCATTGACAGTATAAGGGAAATAAGAGAAGAATAATTAATGACTGAGGACTTTTTAACGATCAGATTAAAATCTTGCTGTTGGTGCGGGAATGAAAGAGATACCAATCGGTATCAAACTTTTGAAGGTTTTATTCTCGGAAGCAATGTATGCGCAGAAAAACTCAGTTTGTCTATGAAATTGCCAGAAAGAGTCAGGCCTATTTTTTATCCTGCTTCAGGAGGTTCGGGACTTTCTTCCTTTAGAGTAAGTTTAAGGCGCTTTTCTGTGGACACATTGCTCCCTCTTAGTTTCTGGCAACTGGAAATTTTCCAAAGCTTCAGTATATTAACCCGGCGGATAATTATGATAGATCAAATATTCTTTATTATTTATAGACGATCACTGTATAATAATTCTTTAGCCATACTACAAATAGACTATAGAAATTGCATAAATTTTTGAGTATGCTAAAGACTTAAGAAGCAAAGGATAAACTCTTTTATCATAATTATCCGCCTGGGTAATAGTATTAGGAAAACTGTCTGTAAACATTTTTTCATTTTTTCTATACCACACAACATATTCCATTCGATCCTGGTCATATTATGACGGGAGCTTAGGTCATACAGTAAGGATTTTTGGTTCTGATCTTATAGGTCGGACCGGCCAACTAGCGTTTACTCTATAAAGAGAGGAATTTAGGTTATATCGCTTCATCAGCCCCTCCAGAGTCATTCTTGGCTTTATCTCCGTATCCGGCACCAAGAGGTAGCTCCAAGGTTTGCCGCCATGGGCCAGTTCATAGGCCGTGGCGGCTTGGCACCAGTGGCGGGCGGCTTCGGCTTTGGCTTGAACTTCGGGTGAGGCCATGTCTTTTTTCATCTTGGGCTCGCAGAGGAGCTTGAGGTCGTCCAGTTCAACCACGAAGTCGGGTTCGTAGCGACTTTCAGCGGCGTAGTAGATGTAGAAATCCCTGCGACCGGGCCTGAACCATTTTTGCACCTTGGGCTCGTCCTCCAGAAGCACGGCGAATTCGCGCTCGGCGTCGCTGTCGAACTTTTGAACCGGGTAGAGGCATTTGGCAAAGCCCTGAAAGGCCAGGCTCTTGATGGTCGATTTGTCGGCCACCGGGTGCCGGAAATACAAGATCATCTCGTCCTGGGGCAGAGAGCAGCTGTAGGGCGGGGGCAGGTAGAAACCCTCGGTGACCATGGCGGTGAAGCCGGCGGGTCCGCTTTGGTAATGGTCCTGCATCTGGGCGTGGATGAAGGCGGCCAACTCCTTTTGGTAAAACTGCAAGACGTTCAGAAGGTCGTCGCCGGCCGTGAGATAGCCTCTCAGGTGCGTCACCATCTGGTCGGCCAGGTCGTGCAGGAGGTCGCCGTGTTCTTCATATATTATGTCGTTGCAATTAATGAGCGCGGTTACCAGATGGTCGGCCGGCCGGCGTGGGTTTATGAAGTTGACGCAGCGGCTGGTCATGGTGTCCCTTTCGGCCGTGCGCAGGTGCTGAATGAGAATATCCTGCTCCATCGGGGTAAGGCGGTCCAAGCCGGAGGTGTCCAGCCGGAAGGGCTTGAAGGTGTAATTGACTCCCGGCTCGGGGGCCACGATGATGTGCGGCAGATTGATGCTGTTGTCGATGATGGTGCGTGTCAGCTGGTCCACAATTGCTGCCACTGGCGCGGTCTCCTTGAAGTCACCTGAAGCGTCCTGGGCGGGACGCTGGTTCTCGGTGACTTTTTGAATGATCTCGGCTCTGGTCTCCGGCGCGGCCAGCGCCTGGGCCGACGGCAGACTCTGTTCGTGTGCCAGGGTCTTGATGACGGCCAGAGTTTCGCGGACCGTTTCGAGGTTGTCGGCGGCCTGGAGATCTGCGGAAATTTGAGGCGTCGGCGGGGCGGTGAAGCCGGCGGCCGGTTTTTCAAAAAGCTCCGGCGGGAAGGGCATGGTTTCCGTGCCCAGCATCAGATCCAAATTCGAGGCCACTTTCAGCTGCATCTTGGGTTTTTCGTCCAGGTCTCCGCATCCTATGACCAGGCCGGTGCGGATGAGAGATTTTCGGTCGGAGGCTTCGCGGATGATTTCGTCAAAACGGTCATGGGCCACAATGGTCAGGCGGTCCAGGGCGGCCACGCCGACTTTTTTGCCGTATGGCAGACGTAAGCCCCGGCCGATGGACTGCTCCACCAGTGTGCGCGAATTTGCCGTGCGCAGGGGGACAATGGTGTAGAGGTTGGTGACGTCCCAGCCCTCTTTCAGCATGTTGACGTGGATGACGATTTCGGTGGGCTCGTCTGGATTTTCCACATCAAGCAGGCGTTCCACTGTTTCGTCCTTTTCCTCGCCCCGCTGGGCCGAATGGACGGTGATGACCCGACCCTGGTAGCGCCCTTCGAAGAACTCATGGCTTTCGATGAGTTTCTGCAAACTTTCAGCGTGGGCAGTGTTCTGGGCGACCACCAGCATGAAGGGTTTCACCGGTTTGAGGTCATGGTTGGCAGCGTGGACGGCCAGCTCGGTTTTGACGGTTTCGTGGATGAGCGTGCCGTCCTCCAGCTTGAGGCGCTCAAGCTGTTCCTCATTATAGAGTTCGGCGTTGAAATTGTCGCGAGTGGCCACGGCCGGTTCTTTGATGAAGCCGTCTTCCATGGCCTGGGGGAGCGGGTAGCTGTAGATGACGTTTCTGAAGGGCGTACTTTTCTGGCCGTTTTCAATCTGCGGGGTGGCGGTCAGTTCCAGACCCAGAACAGGCTTGAGCTCGTTGATAGCGTTAAGGCCCGCTGTGGCCCGGTAGCGGTGGGCTTCGTCCATCAGCAAGACCAGATCGGGGAGGCCGGCCAGGAAGCTGAAATAGCTTTCGCCCAAGGTCTCCATCAGACGCTTCATACGTGGTGGGTTGTCGCCGCGCACTTCGCTGTTGATCTTGGAGATGTTGAAGATGTTGATCCGGAGGTCGGCCCCGAAGAGGCAGCCGTCACGAAACCCCTTACCGGCTCCATAATTGTCGCCGGTGATGATTTCGGGCGGGTTAACGCTGAAGCGGCTGAGACCCGCGAACACGTATTTGGGCGTGTTGGGAGTGAAGTCGGCGATGAGCTTATTGTATATGGTGAGGTTGGGCGCCAGCACCAGAAAATTGCAGAAACCCTTGGACAGATGGAGGTAGGCGATGAAGGCTCCCATGAGGCGGGTCTTCCCGACGCCGGTGGCCAGAGCGAAACAGAGGGAGGGGAAGCCGCGCTCGAAGTCATCCACTGTGGGGAAGCGTTCAGTTATAGCGGCCAGGTCGCGGACCAGGTCCGGCTTTTTGGAGAGAGGCAGCAGTTCGGCCACTTCGGCCAGGATGCCCAGAGCCTCGCTCTGGGGCCGCCGCAGGGACAGGCAGCGTTCGATGGTGTGGAACTCAGCGCGGTTCATTTCGCCTCCTCCAACTGGTCAAAGAGTGATGGGGCGGTCGCTTCGGTGGCGCGGCCTTTTCTGCCCAAAGGTTCGGGGCGGAGCATGGGCAAATTTTTAATGTTGAGCGAATAGTCGTCATGGCCCCATTCGCAACGATTCAAGACGGCTTTGGGGATTTTTTTCAGAATCAGGTTGGGGAACTGGTCGGCCGGGCCTCGCCAGCCAGGGCAGCAGATCAGAAGACTGCGCTCCGGCCCCACTTCGGCGCTGATCAGGGCAAGCGCTCCCTGTTCCAGGGCTAGAGTCGTGACGTAGATATAACAGCTTTCGGTGGATTGGCCGTGCTGCCAATAGATTTCCGTGCTGGGCTGGTAGCGGAAACCCATGAGCTTGCACATGGCCTCGGCCAGCATGGCCGCGTTGTATTCCGGATTGATGACCGGAAAGCCCCGACCGTCTTCGGCTAGCAGCGACGGGGCCAGTTTGTAATAGCGGAAGCCGCCGCCGCCGTGCCAGTTCACGGCTTCGCTGATGCCGCCGGGATCCTCATCGTTGATGACTTTTTTTAGGCGGGGAATGATGTGGGTGTGGCAGTGATTGCCCAATTCGATCATGATCCAGCGTCGCCCCATCTTGTGTGCCACGGCCCCCGTGGTGCCGCTGCCGGCGAAGGAATCCAGGACGAGGTCACCGGGTGTGGTGGCTATCTCTAAGATGCGTTGTATCAATTTTTCAGGTTTTGGAGTCATGAATATGTCTCCGTCTCCAATACCCTCAAACAAAGCTCTAACTTCTATTTTTGCTTTAGCATTGGTCCCCACGTCTTCATGAAACCATATGGTTGCAGGAACGACGCCTTGTTTTGCTTCGCTCAAAAATTTTTTAATTCTTGGGATCGCGGTTCCATCTTTACCCCACCAAATTCTTCCATCTTTTTCAAGTTCATCAAATGTATTCTTTGCAATCCTCCAATAAGTCCCAGCTGGTGGAGTGAATGTCCGCCCTGTAGGAGAATTTATCTCATAAGTGCCTTGGCTATAATAGTTTCGGGCTTGGATTGCATTAGTTGTCCAAAGGCCTCGTGGATCATTATCGGGATTTGTATAAGAGCTATCAAGCTCAGTGCTTCGCGGCAACAAATTGCGATTCCAGCTGGAAATATATTTTGCATATACAAGCAAGTATTCGTGCATATCAGAAAAATACTTAGCTGAATTTTTAACTGTAAAAAGCTTCTGCCAAATAATTGTGGCAACAAAATTCTTCCGCCCGAACACTTCATCGCAAAGCACTTTCAAATAATGGGCCTCGTTGTCATCAATGGTGATCCAGATGGAGCCATCGTCGCGCAGAAGGAGTTTCAGCAGTTCCAGCCGGTCACGCATAAGGCCCAGCCAGATGGAGTGTTCCAGACCGTCGTTATAGTGCTCGAAGGCCGAACCTGTATTGTAGGGCGGATCGATGAACACGCACTTGACTCGGCCGGTGTATTCCTGCTCTAAAGCCTTCAACGCCAACAGGTTGTCGCCGAAGATGAGTCGGTTGTCAAAAATATCGTCATCAGCCCGCCGGAACCGAGCATGATGTGATAACTCCTGGTCCTCCAGCAGAATACGTGGTTCCAGGCGCGGGCGTTTGTCCTTGCCTATCCAGGTCAGTTCCAGCTTTTGCAGTCGTTCAGTCATGATTTACACTTCCCGGCTCTGGCGGGCCAGACATTCCAACATCTTCATCAACTCTCCCTCGCCTTAGGCTTCCTTTTCGGGCTGCGTGTCGCCCATATTCGCCGTTGGCATACTCATCGGCCGTATTTTCAATGACGTGTCCAGTATTCGTTGAATTTCTTGAATTTCTTGAATTTCAGGAAATCGTCCAGCTTGCTCTGCCAGTCTTTCATGAAAATCTGCTTGCTCAGTGCGGTTCAGGCCGTCTATCTCATCCCAGCCAGGTAGTTTTTTCCACAGTTTCGACGGCGGACCGCACTTCACCACCGGAACAGGGAGGCAGACCCAATGTTGGGCTTCTGATGGTCGACCCGTCTGTGGATTAATTCGGCGGCGGCGTGTCCGGTGGCCGTGAAAAGTAGCTTGTTCTGGATGATGCTGAAAACTTTCGTGGTCTCCGCCAGATTCGGGTCATAGTCCCCAGCAAGGCGAACATCCACCAGCACCCGGCCGCCATCGGCCTGGTGCAGCGCCGTCTCGCCGCCGGAAGGAGCGGCCTCGTCGGCTGCGCTCTCTAACTGGGTATGATCTTCTTTTACGTTTGCCATGAGGCTCCTGTTTCATGCTCCGACTGATTTCCAAAATCCGCTCCAGCTTTCGTTCGCCTACTTCCATCTGCTTTTCAATCTGTTCGATCAACGCCCGCCGGCTGCGATCAGCCCCGTCTTTGGCCGCGAATAGTCCGTGGCATTTATGGTGACGCTTTTTCCCAGGGCTACCTTATTATTCTGAAAACCAGCTTTTCATTAAGGAAAGCGAGGCTTCAGGCGCGAATGCCGGTTCACCTAGCGGATTTCCAAGTTCAGGGCGTCTATTTTCAGTTCCAGGCTGTCTTTAAGATCATCCGGCCATTGGCCGATTTTGTCAAGCTCCTGAACGAAATAAGCCTGGCCGGTCGTCTCGGCCTAATAGGCTAAAGCGTCCGCGTACTCGTTCTCCTTGCCGGCAGCGGGAACGGTTTTCCTCCCTCGAATGTGGCAGTCAACTAACAAAGAGCGCCGGGCCGACTTCCGGCTGCTGCGCCCGGCCGCTTTCGCGGAAGTCGCTGAAGATCATTCGGCCAGCTCGAAGGCGGAGTGGCTCAACAGGTCCAGCGCCAACCGGCCGGACTGGTCATTAAGCTCATTCAAAAGGCTGATGCGGCCGCAGTAGCCGTTCAAGCCGAACGTCAGGCGGGCAGGGTCAGTTCGCCTTCGATGCCTGATAGACAGTTAGTATGGCTGCCGCTGCGGGGAGCGCACATGCGGTTTATTGGGGAGGCATGGAGGTCCGCATAACAAAGGCTAATTGGCTAAAATGCTTAAAATTTGGAAAATCTTTTAAAAATATCTTACAATAAAGGGCATAATGCAGGAAGGACAGCCCGCTGCTTACGGCCCTGGCCCTTTTCCCTCCTAATTTAAGGCCCGGTTATGCTGACAGCCTTTAAAGCTTTAAAGATGGCCGGTAAAATCCTGGCCCGGACCATGATTCAGGTTAACGTCATGGTCAATTATAGCTGCAACTGCCGCTGCCGAATCTGTGATTACTGGCGGCCGCCTTTCAGTTCCAGACCGGCCATGACTTTGGCAACGGGCCGGATTCTGGCCGACAAGCTTCGGGCCATTGCGCCTTTGGCTATGTGTTTAGTGGGCGGCGAACCTTTGCTGCACCCCAATCTTCTGGAGATAGCCGCACCTTTGGCCCGGGACCACTATTTGGATCTGGTCACCAACGGCTGGTTTATGACCCCGGAACTGGCCAGAGAGCTTTATAAGACCGGCTTCAGTGAAATCGGCGTCTCTTTGGATTATGCTTCGGCTTTGAGGCATGACGGGCAGAGAGGGGTTGCCGGCCTTTTTGACCGGGCCGTTCGGGCGCTGGAGTTTTTATGGGAAAACCGGGTTAAGCCGGAGCAGCGGGTCAGACTCATCTCAGTGGTTATGGACGACAACCTTGACGAGATAGAGCCCCTAAGTGAACTCTGCCGCCGGATCGGAGTCAAGCACAGCCTGACTGTGTGCGTGGAGGGCCGGGGCCTGGGTCATCCGCCTCTGGACTTGAACCGGGCTGTTTTAAGGCTGAAAGAAATTCAAAAATCCTGTCCTGAGCTATTGATTCTGCCGGGCTACCTGGCCGGTTTTAACGGGCAGGACCGGGGTCTTTGCCGTAACGGCCGGAATCTGATGGCCGTGGATTCGGAGGGTCAGATTTTGAGGTGCTTAGACCGGCCGGACGAGCCGGCCGGCAGTTTAGTCCGGGAGGAGCTTTATGATCTTCTGAAAAAGCTCCTGGCCGCAGCTGAAAATAACCCCTGCGACGAATGCTGGACCAGCTGCCGGGGCATAGTGGAGCCTCTATTATACGGACCGGGGCGCCTGGCTAACTGGCGCTACCATCTGACGGCCATTAAGCCTCAGCCGGTAAAAGCCGGAGGCTCTAAGGACCGGTCATGAACTTTACCCGGAAAGAAGAACGGCTTTTAAATGTTTCGCTTTTCCTTTTTTTCGCCTGGGGAGTCGTTTGGGCCTGGCCTGAGCGTTCAGCTCGCGGCTTTGGCTTTTATGAGATCTCTTTGACGGCCCAGAATGCTGTCTTCTGTCTGGTTATCCTTCTGAGGCGGACAGAACGGGAACTGTCCCCTTCGGCAATCGGTCAGTTTCTGGCCTTAGCCGCTTTTTTTTCCGGTCTGGTTTTTCTTCGGTTCATTGGGGAGGAAAGCGGTCCGGCGGCTGATTTAGGCCGGATATTAATGATTGCGGCTAATGTTTTAGCGGTGGGGGCACTTCTGAACTTAGGCCGCAGTTTCGGCATTCTGATTGCCATAAGGCGGCTTAAGACCCGGGCTTTATACGGAATTGTCCGGCATCCTATGTATCTGTCCGATATCACTCTGCGTCTGGGCTATTGTCTCATTTATCCATCAGCCGGGGTCTTTGGTCTGGCTGTCCTGTCAGTCGCTCTTTATGCGGCCAGAGCGGCCTGGGAAGAGAAGTTTCTGAGTCAGCTGGAAGATTATCGCCTGTACTGCCAGAAAGTCCGCTGGCGTTTTATCCCCTTTGTCTATTAACGGTCCGGTCAGATCCGGGCCACCGTGATTTTCGGGCAGGACAACCGTTTATGCGTTATTTATTGGTGGATCGCATTATTAAATGGGTTCCAGGCCGGGAGGCTGTCGGGCTTAAAAACGTCAGTTTGTCGGAAGACTTTTTTGACGATCATTTTCCTTTAAAGCCCATTATGCCAGGAACACTTATTATTGAGGGCATGGCCCAGCTGTCAGGATTACTTCTGGAAGAAACCATGAAAGAAAACGGCCTTAAAATAAAAGCTCTGATGAGTCTGGTGGAAAGAGCCAGATTCCGCAGGCCTGTTTACCCCGGCGCTCAGCTTATCTACTATTCTCAGGTCAGCCAGTATAACGAATTGGGCGGCCGGGCTCAGGTCAGGGCGGAAGTGGAAGACAAACTGGCGGCCGACTGCGAGCTCTTATTCTCCTTCCATCAGATAGATAACCCTCATCAGGAGGCGGTCAGGCGGAATGTCCTGGCCGCCTGGCTGGAAAAGGCCGGTTTTGAGTAGGATATCTGTAGTCGGGGCCGGTCTGATAAGCCCTTTCGGCGGCCTTGAGGAGACGATTTCGGCTCTGAAAAAGGGCCGGAAGGTCACCGGGCGCCGCTTACAGCTTTTGGAAGGCAGTCCCTGGGCCAATTTCCGGGCCGTCCAAACTCCCAGTCCAGAACTGCCCGATGATCCGGCTTTCAGGAAAATGCGCAAGTATATGTCCGGACAGGCCTTTCTGGCCGCTTTGGCGGCCAGGGAAGCTCTTGGTCAGGCTGAACTCATGAAAAAAGGTTTTGAGCCTGACCGAATCGGCTTATTTGTCGGGGCGGGCTTGACTTCTGTGGATCGTCAGGCCGGTCTGGAGATTCTGGCGGCCTCGGTCAACAGTCAGGGAGTGTTTGAGCCGGAAAAGTTTGTAAGCTGCGGTCTTAAGTCGGTCAATCCCCTTTGGGCCTTTGAAACTCTGGCCAATATGCCGGCCTGTATTATTTCCGTTTTAGAAGGCTTGAAAGGCGAGAGCGCCGTCTATACGCCATTTGAGGATGCCGGGGCTCAGGCCTTGAAAGAAGCGGTCAGAGCCCTGGAGACAGGTCTGGTTGACGCGGCCGTAGTGGCCGCGTCCGACAGTCCCAATGAGCCGGCCAGTTTGGCCCAGACAGCTCTTTTGGGCTACCTGAAAGAATCCGAAGTGGCGGCCGAGGCTTCGGCCGCTCTGGTTTTAGTCAGAAACGGCGGCGGTGACTGTTTGGCCCGGCCCGGAATTGATGAGGTTATACTGGAAAGAATTGAGTCGTCCGTCCCGGACGATCCTTTAGCCCTCTTCCTCGGCCGGACCATGGCCGCTTCTCCGGTTATCCTGGCTCTTCTGGCTTCTTTGGCTCCGGAACTGGGTTTAAATACCTCTTTGATCTGCTCCCGGGGCCACCGGTTCAGTTTTGAGGTCAATGCCGCATGAGAAGGGTAGCCGTCACCGGACTGGGGATAGTCTCGCCGTTCGGTCGGGGCCGCCGGGTTTTTTTTGACTCTATAGCCGCCGGGCTGGGAGGCCTTAAGCCGGTGACTCGCTTTGATACGGCCGGTCTGCCGGCGCATTGGGCCGGAGAAGTTCCCAGAACGGACGAATTAATTAAAGAGCTGACCGATTCTTACGGCTGCGTTTCCGGGACAGGCGGTTTGTCTTTGGAACAGACTCTGGACAGGGACATTAAGATTGCCTTTGCCCTGGCGGCAGCCGAAGAGGCCGTAGAAGAGGCGGGCCTGAAAAGTTTTGACCGGAAAACCCTTATTCATCTGGGCGTGAGCCTGGAGACATTTTCTTTGGCCGCCGTGGGTTCGATTAAAGGCTTAGATCCCCTGGCCACCCAAAAGCTTATGGTCGGGGCCTCCCTGAGAATTCCTCTGGACCGGGCGGTCAGTCTGATTGAAGCCCGTTACGGGCGGGCCGGTCTCAGCCTGACTAACTGCTCTGCCTGCGCGGCCGGATTGGAAGCCCTGGGCCAGGCGTACCGGGCCGTGGCCGGGGGAGAGTTTGAGCTGGCTGTGGCCGGAGCTTTTGATTCCCTGATTAATCCTTTAGGCCTGGGCGGCTTTTATCTGCTGGGAGCTTTGGCCGAAGGCGAACCGGAAGAGCCCTGGCCCCTTTGCCGTCCTTTTGATGTCCAGAGAAGAGGTCTGGTCATGGGTGAAGGGGCGGCGGTCATGGTTCTGGAACCTTTGGAAAAAGCCAGAGCCTGCGGCCGGAAGATTTACGGGGAGATTTTAAGCTACGGGGCCAGTTTGGACGCCTACAGTCTGAGCGCCCCGGACCCGGCCGGTTCAGGCGCTTTTCGGGCCATGGAGGCGGCCCTGTCCGCAGCCAAGCTCTCGCCTCTGGAGGTGGATCACTTAAACGCCCACGGTACCGGCACGGTGCTGAACGATCCCATTGAAGCCGGAGCGGTCAGAAGACTTTTTCCCAACTGGCCCCAGTTGCCGGTGGCGGCCGTTAAATCAATGACAGGCCACGCCATTGCCGCAGCCGGGGCTCTGGAAGCGGCGGCCTGTCTTTTTGCTTTTGAGCGCAATCTCATTCCGCCCAATGTCGGGCTGGAGACGGCCGGTCCGGGATGCGAGCTTTTTCATGTTCAGGACATTGGTCAGCCCTTTTCCGGCTCTGTTATTTTAACCAACTCCTTCGGGTTCGGCGGTCAGAATGCGGCCATGACATTCAGAAGGGTCATTTAAAACATAAAGGAGGACGCCGATGTCCAGCCAAACCGCAGTTTTAGCCGGGGCTACAGGGGCTCTGGGGCAGGCTATTGCCCGGGCTCTGTCCCTCAAAGGCTTTCAAGTCTGGTGCGGTTATAATGAGTCCGAAGGTAAGGCCGAGAGTTTAGCCGCCGAGTTGGGCGGCCGGGCCGTAAGACTGTCGAGCCTGGCCGACCCTGTTCAGGCTTTGGAGAAAATTTCGGAAAACAATAATCCCATCGGCCTTTTAATCAATGCTTCGGGCATTAATATTGAAGGCCACGCTTTAAGTTTTGAGCCGGATGACTGGCAGAAGGTCCATGAGGTCAATTTTAACTGGGCCTTAAGGCTTACTCAGGCCGCTTTAAGAATAATGCTGCCCCAGGGAGGCGGACGGATTATTCATCTTTCATCTTCGGCCGCCAGATTTGGCGGGCGCGGTCAGTTAAACTACGCCGTGTCCAAGGCCGCCTTGGAGCGTCTGGTAAGGGGTCTGGCTCTGGAAGTCGGACCTAAAGGAATTTTAATTAACGCCGTAGCTCCGGGGGTCATACGGTCGCCTATGGCCCAGAGAGTCATTGACCGCTACGGGGACAAGCTGTTGGAGAGAATAGCCTCAAGGCGCTTCGGTCGGCCAGAGGAAGTGGCCCAGGTCGTCGCCTTTCTGGCCGGTCCGGAAGCAACTTATATAAACGGCGCCGTACTGCCGGTTGACGGGGGTCTGTGGTGAATGATGCCGGCTCAGATGACCGGATTAATAAGGTTCAATACGATGTCTTAATGGACATACTGGCCGCCAGGCGTTCGGTCCGGGAGTTTCAGTCAGAGCCGGTGGACAGTTCGGACATTTTAAAACTGACCGAAGCTTTTGATTCGGCTCCCCAGGCCGGCGGTCAACGGGGCCGGAAAGTCATCATGCTGGACGACCAAAAGGAAATAGCCCTTTTTGCCGAAACAGCCCGGCGGGCTTACGGCAAAAGGCTGTCCGGACTTGAAAGTCAGGCCGTCCGGGAGGGAATGTCTGAATACGGGGCCAATTTTTTCTGGTTTAAAAACGCCCCATTGTTGGCCGTGTCGGTTATCAGGCGGCCGCCTTTATTTTTTCAGGAATTCGGCGGACCCGCCGCCGAGCTTCTGTGGGGCGGCCATTTATCGGCCGCCATGGCCATAGAGTCGCTTCTTTTAGCTGCCGTGTCCCTGGGGCTGGGCGGCTGCTGCCTGGGGGGGCACTTATTCGCAGCTGCGGAGATAGAAGCCTTTTTAGGTCTCAGCCAAAACTCTCAGATATCTTTGATGGCCGCTTTGGGCCGTGTTAAAAGTGACGTAATTTAGGAGCATTGACCCGTGACACCCGTGACAATTGACGAGCAGGATTTGTTTAATGGGCTGAAAGAATGTTTGGAAGCAAGTTTAGGCCGCTCCATCCCTGATTTTGAGGCCAACCAAAAGCTGGTGGGCGATTTGGGCCTGGATTCCCTGGATTTGCTGGATCTTATTTTCAGGCTGGAAAGGCGCTTTAGGGTCCGCTTAAATCCCAAAGATTACGAACTGAAAGTCAGGGCCGCTCTGGGTCAGGCTCCTGTTTCCGAAAACGGCCAGTATACGGCCGCAGCCGTTGCCGAGTTCCGGAAAGCCATGCCGTGCGTACCCGCAGATGAGCTGTACGAAGGCCTGCCGGTGGCTAATTTAGGCGAAGTTTTCCGGGTCAGAACGTTTATGAATCTGGTGACCGACGGTCTTAAGGGCCAGGTGAAGTGAAGGGGCGCAAAGAGGCTGTCGGACAGCTTAATGGAAGTATCTGAAAGGGCCGGATGATGTTTCGGCTGAGAAAAAAAGTCAATTGCGATCATAATGCCACTACTCCGGTCAGCCGTTCGGTCCGGAAAGCTATGCTCAAAATTCTGACTTCTTTTCAGGCTAATCCGTCGACTCCGTACCGCGACGGCCGCCTGGCCGCTCAACTGGTGGAAGGGGCCAGGCAAGATCTGGCGGCGGCCTTAAATGTCGGGCCAGATACAATAATCTTCACCTCCGGAGCCACGGAAGCCAATAATCACTTGAGGTCTATCGCCCCTCTTATGCCTTCCGGCCGGCGATCTATTATCTATAACCCCATGGAGCATCCGGCCGTCCTGGAACCTTTGAGGCTTCTGGCCGAAGATAGTTACAAGCTCATAGCGGCCGAGCCGGACCGGTACGGCCGAATCGGAGTGGCCGATCTCAAGCGCCAATGGTCGGACGAAATCGGTTTAGCGGTCCTGATGGGGGCCAATAATGAGACCGGCACTTTGTATGACTTAAAGGCCATGGCCGAGTTTGTTCATCTGAATGGGGCCTTTCTGTTTTCCGATCTGGTACAGGCTCTGGGTAAGACGCCTTTGGATTTGACAGATTTAGGGGTTGATTATGCCAGTTTTTCGGCTCATAAAATCTACGGTCCCAAAGGGGTAGGGGCTCTGTACGTCAAAACCGGCGCACCTTTTGCCCCTTTTATGGTCGGCGGAGGGCAGGAAAACGGCCGCCGGGCCGGAACAGAGTCTCTTCATAATCTGGCCGGCCTGGCCGCCGCCGCCAGGGACATCCCGGTTTTACTGGGCAAAACCTCAGGCCTAAGACAGCTGAAAGAAACGTTTATTGAAAAGATTTCAGAATTTTATCCCCGGGTCAGTTTTAATACACCCCCAGGCAGCGGCAGTCAGCCCGGCACGGTCAGCCTGACCCTGCCGGGCTTGGATAATGCCTTTTTACTGGGGCAGCTGGACTTTCACGGTATCAGCGCGGCGGCTGGCTCGGCCTGCCGGACCGGAGAAAATGACCCCTCCCACGCCCTTACAGCCATAGGTCTGAGCCCGGAAGCGGCTCGTTCGACTTTGCGTCTGTCCTTTGGTCATGATTTCTCCCCCCGGGAACTGGCTTATGTTCTTAAGATTTTTAAGATCATTTTATTGGGTGATGAGCATAAAAGGATAACCGTTCTGAAACCGGGGGATCTGACCGAAGATTTCCTCTTTCAAAAAGATCTAACAGTTATCCATATAAAGCGCTTTCCCAGGTTTCAGGGCCAAAAACCTCTGCCGGGCAGCCGGGTTACAGCTTTGGCCGATAGTTCGGCCTGGGAAGAGCTAAAGCCCGCCGGGCCTCTCCTTTTAACCTGTGACGCCGGTTACGATGCGCCCATTATGGCCTGGAGGCTCAGGCGCCGGGGATTTAAAAATCTAAGCGTTCTGGCTTTCGGTCTTTGGGGCCTTAAGATGACCCGGCCCGATTTTTTGGCCCGTATTGAGGCCTTAAGCCGGGAAGAAGGAAATGAGCATGAGCCTTAAGATACCCATGGCCGGAGCTTTAGGCTGCGGTCCCGACTGCGGATGCGGCCCGGAGGCCGCAGATCCGGCAGGATCCTATGACGAGATATTAGGCAGCACCCGGGCCTGGTGTCCGGAGTGTCAAAAGACCGAACCGGCTCTCTACGCCGCCAATTCCAGGGGCGTTTATATGGATCGCCTGTGTCCGTCCGGCGGCTCCCGGAAAAATAAAGTGGCCGAAACAGCGAAATGGTTTTCGGAGCGTGTCGGGCCTGGTCTGGAGCTGGGTCCGGCAGTCGGCCTAAAACCGGTAACTGACGGATGCCCTTTTGACTGCGGACTGTGCCGGGCTCATCTGGGAAGGCTAAGGCTGCCGATTTTCTCCGTGACCAATCAGTGCCAGCTGGCCTGCCCCATCTGCTTTACCCACAACCGAAAGGATCTGACGTACCATAAGACGCCCGGAGAGCTGGAGAAAATCTTAGAGGTCATTGAGGCCCAGTCCGAGACATTGGATCTTTTAAACATAACCGGCGGTGAACCTACGCTGCATCCGGCTCTGCCCGAACTGCTGGAACAGTGCGCCCGGCGATCGTTTGACCGGATAAGCGTTAACTCCAACGGCCTGAAACTGGCCGAGGATGAAGAACTGGTTAAAAAAATCAAAAGCACAGGGGCCCAGGTCATTTTGTCCTTGGACACTTTGGATCCCCTGACCAGTATAATTGTTCATGGCCGGGATATTGTCGGGGCCAAGCTTTCGGCTCTGGAACGGCTGGAAAGACTGGAAGTGCCGACAATTCTTCTTATAGTCTGGATGCCGGGCATAAACGACCGGGAGATTGGGCTTTTAATCAGGCGCTATTTTGCCCGGACGTTCATCAAGGGCGTGACTATACAGACTGTAACGTACACCGGTTACCACGGCAGCAGGTTTGAACCTAAAAAAAGAGCCACCATAGAAGAGGTCGAAAACGGGCTGTCAGACGCCAATATAAGACCGACCGATTTTTTCGCCCACGGCTCTTACCATGCTCTGTGCTATTCTGTGGCCTACTATCTGATAGACTCGGCCGCCATGGTCCCTCTGACTTCTTTGGCCGAACCCGAGATCCTGACCCGGGCTACTTCCTTTGGTTACCTCATGAGGCCGACCGATGAACTGTCCCGGAGCGTCAGAGACAAAATAAACAGCCTTTGGGCGGCCGGAGCCTCTTTGGAACAGTTAAGGCTCATAAAAAAGCTGGTTTCGGCTCTTTTTACCGCTGCTGACGGGCCTGGCCGTGACGAGCTGCAGGTCCAGAACAACCTGAGGCGGGCCGCCGAGAGCACCGGGATCATAAAGACTGTTTGCCTCCACGCTCATATGGACCAGGATAATTTTGATCTGGCCAGGGTGGCCACCTGCGGGGATCTGGTGCCGGAAGAGGATGGCAGTTTTCGGCCGGCCTGCGCCTATAATCTGATTTACCGCTGCCGGGATCCCCGGTTCTGGGCCGAAGAGGGCCGTTAATGGCCAGGTTTTATGCTCTGACGACCGGCTGGTGCCCCGAGTGCCGGGAACTGATTCCGGCCGGACTTACGGAAGAGGACGGCTGTATCCTGCTGGATAAGATGTGTCCTGTTCACGGTTCGGAAAAAGTCTTAATCTCCAGAGACGTCCGGCGCTATAAAGCTTATTTTAACCATATCCGGCCCGGGGTGCGGCCGAAATACCGCTTTACTTCCGATTTTAAAGGCTGCCCTGATTCCTGCGGTCTTTGTCCCCAGCACCGTCAGCATACCTGCCTGCCGATTGCCGAAATAACCAGCCGATGCGACCTGGCCTGTCCTGTTTGCCTGAAACCCAGGGAGGCAGTTTTTGAAATGTCGCCGGAGGAGTTTCGGGAGTCCCTTTTAAAATTGCGCTCTTACGAAGAATCGCTTATCTTGCTTAATCTGTCCGGCGGGGAACCGACGCTGCACCCCAGGTTTTCTGAGTTTATAGACATATCAGCCGAACTGGGAGTGGCCCAGCTGACCGTCTCCACCAACGGCCTGAGACTTCTGAAAGATAAAGCCTTAAGAGATCTGTTCATTAAAAACCGGGTCGTGGCCGCTCTCCAGTTTGACGGCCTGACCGAGGCGACTTATGAGACCCTGAGGGGACGGAATCTTCTTCAGACTAAAAAGGAAATCATCCGTATTTTTGAACAGGAGGATCTGCCGTACTCTCTGGTGACTGTGGCGGCCAGAGGCGTAAGCGAGCGGGAGATTCCGCAGGTAGCCGATTATTTTTTTAAGTCCAAAGCCTTAAGCCTCATGATTCAGCCGGCGGCGGTCTCAGGCCGGGCGCAGGATAATTTCTCGCCCGATTTGCGTCTGACCATCGACGAGGTCGTAAACAATCTGGAGACTTCCAAATTCATAAAGCCGGGAGATCTGGCTCCCATCGCCTGCTCCCATCCGGGCTGCGCCGCTTCCGCCTACTATTTTAAAGTCCGGGATGGGGAATTTTTGTCATTAATGGAGTTTTTGGGCCTGGAAGAATACCTCAGGGTCACGGCCAACCGCTCTTTTCCAGGTCTGGAGCCGGAAGGGCATCAGATCATTTTAGACAAAATTTACGACCGCTGGTCGGCTCTGTCGCCCAGCCAGGAAGATAAAGTCCTGATGAGCCGGATCCGGAGCTTTTTAAAGCGCCTGGAAGGTCAGGACTTTTCGCCCAACCGGGCGTTTGAGGCAGGCCGGGAGTCGGTTAAAAGCGTCTTTGTCCACGGACTGATGGATCCCTATTCCTTTGATCTGGCCCGTCTGGTCAAATGCTGCAACCATTATCTGCAGGCCGGGGGCAGGCTTGTGCCCATGTGCGCCCAGAATCTGTCTCTGTCGGCCGGGAAATCATCTGAGACCCTATAGAATCCGGCCTACATTGAACTGAAAATACATCGGCTTTGCCTGAATTCTTTCGGCCGTACCATTTTGGAAAAAAAATGTTTTGAATTCCTGATTATGGAAAGCTGACGGTTTATTCTGTTTTTGGAAAAGCTGATTGAGTCCCGCGTCTGCAGCGATGACCTGATAAGTCCATAAACCGGACGGATTGGGCCAAGCTAAAAACCGGACCGTGGAAAAACGGACCTGGATAACTCAGATTCGGTGGTAAAAAACCGGAAACTGACGGCAGTAACAATTTAATAACTAATTATAGATATTTAAATTAATTAAATAATGAATATATTATATATAAATAAATAAATAAATGTAGTAAAATTTAGTATTATTAAATTTTTAAATTATATTTTATGTAATAAATATTAATAATGTATTAATATTTTTTAATATTCATTTATGTAAGCAATGTGGTTTTTATTTCATATTCCCAGGAAGGTTTATTGAAGTCAAAAAGCTTTGCGCGGTTTAGGGTTCCGGTCAGACCGCGTCTTTTGAGTCGATTCCACAAAAAGGCAGGGAGAAATGCCCAAAAAATTGGACCCCGATACTACTCCGGGTGAAAAACTGCTGCGGTTATTCCGTAAGCTGATGCTGGAAGGAAAGCGTCATTTTTTGGTCGAACTGGCCAGTGAGTTTGGGTGTTCCGCTCAGACAATCATCCGCATGGTTGAGGAAATAGTCAAAGTTATAGGGCTTCATCTGGATACGGGTATAGAACATAAGAAGCGCTGGTATCAGATCAAGACCATAGCCCGGAACCGGTTGGGTCTGGATTTCGAGGAACTGAGGTATTTATGCGTCTGCCGTGACATGGCCGGGTCGGCGCTTCCGGAGCAGGTCCGGGAACGGGTTGATGAATCAATTTTGAATCTGTCTATGTTAATGGCTGACCAGGCTTTTGAGGATCGGGACAAGTTACAAAAGCCCCAGTTTAATTTCTTCAGCAAAGGCAAGATTGATTACTCTAAGCATTATACTAATATTGAGTTGTTGCTGAAAGCCGCCGATGACCGGGAAATCTGCCAGGTTTTCTACAAGGCTTCAGGTTCGGCTGAGGAACGCGAGCATCTTTTCGCGCCCGGAAAAATCCTCTGCATGGGCAACGCTCTTTATATTGTCGGGGCTACGGTCAAGGCCGACAGTTTTGCCAAAATCCACCACCTGACGAATCTGGCAGTCCACCGCATCAGCCGGGTGACCCCCATAAACCGGTTCTATTCGTTTACTCTGCCGGAGGTGGAACTGAACTCTTTCGGCCTGCCGTGGCATGAGCCGAAAACTTTCCGGATAAAATTTACTCCCGGTAAGGCCTCTGACTATATAAGAGAGAGGATCTGGGCTGACAATCAAAAGCTGGAAGAAACAGCTGACCAAGGCGTGATTCTGGAGTTGACCACCAGAAGTGAGTCGGAGCTTTTGGCCTGGGTCAGAAGTTTTGGCCGGGAGGCGGAAATTTTGGAGTAAACGGGAAAATGTCTCAGGCTCGGATAAGGACAGTTCAAGCAGACCTGAATTAAAAAGGCCGCAATTGTCTTGAGGTGTTAATCATAGCTTTAAATCCCGTCAAAATATCTGGAATGCTGCCATGGACCGCCGGAAATGCGGGTTAGAGACCTGTCCGGCTTTTCCGGCCGGTCTTTTGGACGCGACCGCGACTTTGGAAGGTTGCCCGGAATTGATTTCCGGCTCCTTGGAAAAAATCTCTTCCTGCCGCTGTCAGGCCGAAAAAGCGGCGGCGGAGAGTCAGTATGGATATTTGGCGGAGGATCATTTAAAAACCTGCAGGGCTGTCTACACGGTATCTGCATAGGCAGTAACCGGGTTGTTCATGGTGTGTCACCTAAATGATATTGAATTTGCAAAAATTAAAATTATTAGAGATAAATTTCACTGTGAATTGAATTACACAATAAGGCTATGATCATTTTCTGCAATAGTTGTTAATTTTATTTCGTTACGCCTCCTAAGGCTTCACCCAGGGTCACAAATCAGACCATTGACAAAGATCCGGCAATCTAACATATGTGGGTGGATCAAAAATACGGAAAGATACTCCTGCTGACTGATTCACGGTAAATCGCTCGCCAAACCACTTGGAACCCTGGCAGTTAGCCAGTTCCCACCGGCGAAACTGACAGACGGAAGGATCAGCTAGGCAGGTCGTCAAACCACTTGAAACCCTGGCTGCCGCTATACCTCGAACACTCTGGCTCAACACCCCAGCTAAATTTTATTCTACTGTAATTTTAAATTATAAAAAATTAGATAATACCTTGTATCGGCCTATAAACTCGGGAATAAACATGACTAAATCTGGAGTTCCTCAAATGTTGGCGCACAGTTTTTAAACTCGTGAACGCTTACTAGATTTTAAATCTGTAAATGCTATAATAGTGATACTTTATCTTTTATGAGGTTCCCTATGGTCAACGAGCCAGCCGCTTCTTTGCTTCAGCCAGCCATTCTGTCTCCATGTCGGTTTCTGAGTCCGGAGAAATATCTCCAGGCATGAAATTTACTCCTAAGGGAAATATGCTGGAGACGGAATAGGCTGTCTAAGCCGCTGTCAATTCCTTTGGCGCCGCTAATGTTATGCGGCAGGCCTGCCGGTCAGTTGAAGGCGGCAAAAGATATTTCCCTATGGAGAGCAAGGCTCGTATGGTTCTGAATTTGACGCCCCGGTTCGCCAAATTGGCTGCGCCAAAGACGGCCAATATGCCTTCAGCCGCCGTACAGACCGATTTATTCGATGACCATGATGTGTATGTCAGCAGGGACTATATAACAAAATTATCAGATAAAGTCGGAGAATTAGCCAAAAATTCTGAATCTTTCATCAAATATGATGGTGCCAAAGATCAAAATAAAGACGAAATTAGTGCCATTTCAGTCAGTTTGGACGGAACAGCTCTGCTGCTGAAGGATAAGGATAAAAAGCCGACTTTTAGAGAAGCCATGGCCGGTGTCGTCTCCCTGGCTGATAAAGACTGCGGGCGCCGCAGCGCTGTTTATGCGGGTGAAGTTCCGGAATACGGGAAAGAGACATTTTTGGAACGCCTTGAGCTGGAGTTGTCCGGAGCTGAATCCCTGCTTCCGAATGCTGCAGTTCAGGGAATTGCCGGCGGAGCGGCTCACAACTGGGTGCGGCTGACCCCAGGAACTGACGTGCAAGTTCTTGATTCCCATCATATGCCGGCTTATGTCTGCAAAGCGTCGGACATTCTTTTCCCCAAAAAACCATCCGACAGGGATGGGAGGACTGAGACTTGGCTCCGCAAAATAAAGCACTCAAACAATAATGGTGTGGATTTACTAATTGATGAACTGGAAGAGCGGCGGCAGGCGCTCAAAAAACCATCTGCCGAAGAATTGGATAAAGTTCTTGTGCACCTCAATAATCAGAAAGGCAGAACACATTACCGGCGCGAAAGAGCAAATAACCGGCCTGTTGGCAGCGGGGCAGCAGAGGCCGTATGTAAAACGCTCATTAAACAGCGCGTGTGCTGCTCAGAAGTGAGGCGGTCCAAAGACGGCGCCTCAAATATTATTAGGAATTCGTTCTCTTATACCTTCAAACAAATCGTTGGCATCAATTTTGGAATCATTATATGACACGCTGAGGCATCTAAAAGTTGTGCAAAATGCTAAGTTATGCAAAATTTTTTTTAGAATTATCTTGATGACACCCTGCTGGACAGAGTGACGTATCGCTATGAAGCGCTTGAAGCAGGCAACGAAAATCACCGGCTGCAGCGCTGCCTTTCGTAAAAGACTGGGCACGAGTACAGCATAAATAAAAAAGGCGGAGAGGCCATGCGCGTCGACGAAATAAATCTGCTGAAAACATGCAGTCTGCTGGGGGTCATCTTCGTCCATGCTCTTCTCCCCTTTACCGTCCCCGGCATCTTCTGGAAGATGGTCGCGGAACAGCCTAACATCACTGCGGGATGGATAGCTTCCAGCTTGGGTCTGATCATCATCCCGTCTTTCATGATGGCTTCCGGCTATCTACTGGCCCGCAGTCTTGAGTTAAAAAAGAGAAGTTTCGCGGAGCAACTCGCTAACCGGGCCAAACGACTGCTCAGCCCTTGGCTTTGCATGACGCTGTTCTGGACGGTGCCGCTATATACTCTTTTTGATCTGCCTGCATATAATCGCCCTGTAGGACTCTCCTTGTTGCATACCTATGAGGCCGGACTGAAGGGCTTGTTCAATGAGCATCTCTGGTTTCTGCTGGTGCTTTTCTGGGCAAGCGTATTTTGGCTGGCGGCGTTTCCTTTGCTTAAAAGGATCGGACAACTAGGGGGACTCGTCCTGGCTTTCGCTTTATCCTGGCTGATAGACCGATATGGTCGCGGTTTGACTTGGTACACCTTATGGGAAACGGCAGGGCCGCTGATCCATGTGTTCCTAGGGATCTCCTTATGGACCTGCAGGGATCGCCTTGACGTCTTTTTGAAGCGCCGGAAGGTTCCGGTCTTTACCGTTACACTTTTGCTCTATGCCTTGTTCGCCTCCCGCGTCGATCTGCCGCAAATTCTTTACTGGATCGCGTGCTGCGCCGGGGCGCTGCTGGCCTATCAGGCCAGCTTATATTGCTCACGGCGTTGGTATAAGGACTTGCGTGGCAATGTCTGCTATCGTTATTTTGAAGACAACGCCTTTCGTTTCTATCTTTTCCACATGCCCGGCGGTCTGTTGGTTTTCAAGGCGCTTGACGCTTTGACCAGCCTTCCGCCTTTGCCTTTTGTGCTCCTTTCCTTCACTTTGAATCTTGCTGCCACAACGCTGATTGTTGCGCTGGTGAACACCGTGGAAGCGTTCGCCAGGAACTTTACGGCCAAAGCCGGGTAAATTGATAGTTTTTATCAATAGACAGTCAGCTCTTAAAAGCTGGTAAATACGACGATATGATAAGAGAATTCCCATAAAAGTACAGTTGTTTTCAACCGGAATCACCTGCCAGAGCCGACTGTCCCGGTTGCTGCCAAGCTTCAGGGCAATCACTTCTTTATCGCTTTGCTCCAGGTTACCGGCTCTGTCCATTTTCTCGTTCCCGCTGTCTTTCTGACCGTTGGCGAAATATGGTTTTTTTTCCAGGACAATGTTTTCCCGCATTCCATCGTGGCATATAGCCAAATTATCTTTCCATTTCTCCTCCGTTTGCTGGCAGTTAGCGCTCTCTGGGGGGAAAGCCGCTGACTGCGGCAATTTAAGTCTGAGAACCTGATAAGTGTGTTTAAAACTAAATAGTCCGGGTCAAGAGACTGATCCCAGGCGGTCTTGGCCGTCAGCTGTCATATGGTGAAATGTATAATGATAAGTTCTCAAATTTATTGCTCAACCAGAAGTGGAGTCTTGCTCCGAATAGCTGAACTATATGAGCGGATAGTTTTTTAATCTCACCAAGAAGTGTCTCTGTCTCCCGGCGTTCGTGGTATAATTTAGCCAGCTCATTGGCAGGAGCTAATTTGTGGCCAAATATATTTGTGATTATCCTGTAGATATCAAAACCGATTCTTGTTCACTAAGCTTATACGGGCCAGTTTTTGCGGCGGTTACAATATGAGCGCCTGTCTCAACCAGACCAAATTTTTATTTACAGGTTCACGGAACTGCAGTCTGGACCGGAGCATTTTTATCCAAAGGCCTAGATATAAGGTCCAGCTCTCTTTGAGATGGTCTGCGGCTTTAGACTTCGTTCAGTGGAAGAGGCCGGAGAAGACCGTATCTTCCAGGGGCCCTGTCTTTTTTTTCCTCAAGTTAAAGCTCCAAGAATCTGTTCCAAAATGATGGGGTCCTTGATTTTATTATCTTCTGCCAGCAATAGGATTTTGGACATGATTTCGGCGGTCCGGGGATCGTCGTCGGCAAAGGGCAGAAAGATTCGGCCTCTGGCCTGGGAATGAACCGGTATTATGGCCACCATCCCGGTCCCGCTTTTGTGGACAATACCCGACCCCAGATGGACGGAGTAGTCGCCTAAGGTGCCTTTGACGAGAGCGTGACTTGTTTTGAAGCTGACATTGGAAAGATTGAGAAGATTAACCAGCTCTTCGGCTATGGCGGCCCGCATTTCCACGGTGGAATGGCTGGCCTCGGGATCAACTCCGCCCACATGGGCCACAGAGACGACCAGATCAATATCCCGCATGACCTCGCTGAATATAATAGGCGGTATTTCGGCCAAAGCCCGTATTTCGTCCCGGTCCCGGGAAAAGAAGCGGACGGTCTCCAGGGTCGGGGCTTCAATGTCAGCCGGGGAAAACCAATCAGCCAGAGCATACATCCGGGCTATGAGATTTTCCCGGTGACAGACCTTCTGTAAACCTTCCTCATAGTCCACTGTCCAGCCGCGCCTTTTAAGAAGAGCCAAAGTCTTCTGAGGCTGGATCTGGTGACCGGCGTAGCGGCGGGAGACGGTGACCTCCTCTTTTTCGTCAGCTGTAAGAGCGTAATACTCCCGGAAAACCTGTTTAAATGGCTGGACAATTTGGTTTTTGAACAGATGCTTCTGGTAGCCGCTCCAGACCTTGTGGTTCATTAAATCATAAGGATGGGCAATCCGGATTTGTTCGCTTTCCTTGAGTTCAGCTTCGCGGCCCTGAGTGTCCAGAAGGATAAGCCGGTCATTATCAACCAGGGGAAAGCCTAAGCCGGAAGAGGAGGCCAAGACCAGAGATTTGATCAGCCGGCTTAAAACGGGGTGAGAAAAAAGGCGGACGATCTCTCTGACCCGGAAGGCGGTCGAGGCAACCATAGCCATCTCAAAACCCTCGCGGGCTCTAATTTTTTGATCTTTGAGATCTTTGACGGCTTTCTGGATCTCCAGAATGTCCTCGTTTTTACTTACGGCTTTAGGTACGCTTTTCAGAGGCTGGCCGTTCTTGCTGACCGAAAGTGAAGGGGTGCCGTCCTCGTCAAACAGCATCCTGGCCCGGTACTCCCCGATCTCCCGGTCCTCCAGGAGATGCTTGAGGGAGTCCAATTTCTCGCTTTCCATGTACCAGCTTAAACGGTCCCGGTCGTCAAAACCGGTCGTTAAGGCCAGGTTCTCCAGGGCTGAGGCGGCGGCCTTACCTTCACTGGCCTGCCGGGCGGAACCGAATTGGCGGCTTTGCTTGAGAAAAGTCCGGATAAACTCGTACCGCTCCAGAGCATCTTTGGGGTTTTGAGGATCCAGGGGAATTAAAGGTAAGGCTCTCAGTTTTTCCTGATTGCGTTTGTCGGAGATATCCTTAATCAGGTCATTTTTGTTTAACCGGCCTAAAATAGCGTCAGTATAGAGCTGGGAACGGCGGTGGGCGCTGTTGGAATCGGTCAGATATTTAGCGTGTTTGTAAAGCTCCTGGAAAATATCGCTGCCCACTGTTTCATAAGCGCTCATAAACCAGGTTTTGTCAAAAGTGCCGTCAACAAACTGCTGGGGGCTGATGGGCGAAAAAGTGGCTACCTGTGTTTCTTTTTCCGCGCTGAAATGTTCGCTTATGTGAGCCTGAAAGAGCCAGACGGCGCTGGCTAAACCTATGATCCCGGCAGCCTGTTCGGCTAAATGAACCCACTGCGGGGCGTACATAACAGCCTGAAGAATTCGGTTCCGGCTGATTTTGGCCTCGGCTATCGCTTCCTTGAAAGTTTCTCCGGTGTCATCCGGCCGGGGATAGCAGCGTTTCAGTAAGGCGCTTAAGACTTCTTGCTTGGTCGTAAAATTCCGGTATAAATACCCCCGGTGGAAGTTATCATTGCCTAAGGCAGTCAGTAAGGCGGCAAAATGCTTGGAACCTCCGTAAAATTTCATAATTTCTGAGGCCGCCGGGGTCAGGGGAGTCGGCAGTTCTCCGCGTTTTTCTTCGACCGTAACTATGCGGTCAACAGCTTTGGCCGTGACATCGGCAATAAAAGGGAAGTCAGTTTCGGCTTTTTTACGGAGCGGCCGGCTGGAAGTCAGAAGTCTGATATAGTCCTGACTGTTAGGGCTGAGCAATAATTCAAAATAGACGGCGTCTAAGCTGATCAGACCCCGGCCGTAAGCCTTGAGTATGACCAGATCGTCGGGGGAAAAATAATGAGAACTCCTGAAGCCGGTCTGGCTGTATTGGTACCAGTTTTCTTTAAAGAACACTGCGAATTGAGCGTCAGTTTCATGATTGCGGAGGGCTGAGCGGCGCCAATAGGAAATCAGGTTGATATCAAACATGCTGGCAAAGGAGTCTGAATTGTTACCGTAGGAAAAACGGTTATTTTCAGCGTCTTCCGTGTCATACGGCTTTAAAATATCGTCCTCAGTTACAAGTCGGGACAGGCTCTGCCAGGCTGATAAGGCAAAATCAAAAATTCCAATGTGATTGAATTTTATGATATTGGAAAAAATGTTCCGGATTATCCCCTCATCAAGCTGGGCGTATTTATGAAAATTAAAAACGGTCTCGTCATAGGGTAAGCCACGGAAAATCCTTTTGGCATCCGGAGAAACCCCCCGGCCGGCCCAGAGACTTTTTCGGCCGATAAAAAGGGATTTCTCCAATTCCAAAGGCATCAGGCCGGAATTTTCGAAAATCTCCATAATCTCATCGGCCAGGTAATAGGAAAAAATGTCAGTCTGGCCGTCTTTTAGTTCCCGGTCAGGCAGTAAAGGAAGGTTGTAATGATTATTGCCGATTAAAACTTTGATCCTTTGCTTATCATAGGTTTCAATCACAACTTCCGAGTCTTTGTGTTTGATTAAAAGATCCTTAAGAGAGTAAATAAAACCGGCGACTTTATCCTCATCCGGTTTTAGCCTCTCAGCCAGTATCTCCGGCGGGTAGAGTTCGATTTCCGGCCTGCTCAGAGACAGTTTATCCGAATTAAAGATATCGGCTTTTGGGTCATAAAGTCCGAATCCGTTTTCGGGCGCAAACCTGGCGCTGACCGACTCGGAGTCAAAACGTTTTAAGATTACCGCCAGATCATTAGGCAGTTTTTCCAGGGTTTTCAGTTCCTTGATTCGGTCTTCATAAGCTTCCGAAAGAGGTTTGTCCCGGAGACTGAAAATATCTAAAAGTTCAAGTCCGGCCAGAAGCTGCTTGTTATTTTTGGCCCTAATCAGGCGATCGATGACCGGCATAACCAAGGCCGGCTGCTGCTGGCCCAAAACCGTCATCACCGCCTTCCGGAGGCTTGAACTTTGTGAGGTCAGGGTACTGGTCAGACTGTCAATATCAGATGAGTCGAGTTCTGTTTTGGAAAGTATTTCAACGACGGATTTTCTGTTTTCAACGCTGCTGTCGCCGAGCCCTTCGAGCAGATGTTCCTTCTGTTCCGGAATTTTTGGGTCCAGAATCTTTTTATAAAAAGCCTGACGGTTGCCGGCATCCATGTACGGGATACAGGCGGCCAGCTTCAGAATAAGTTCGGGATTTTTGTCGTAACCGGCCAGGCCGATAAGGCTCTGGACCACCTCTCCCGGTTTAAGTTCCACCCAGGACCATGGAAAAACACTCGGTTCGAAGCGGGTATTTTTATGTCCTATAAATTCCAGAGCCCTGGTTATTTTTTGAAATTGGTCGCGCCTGACCGCCGGACTGTCCGGCAGCTCTGGGGCAGGGTATTTATCTTCTTTTGGGCCGTAACTGTAGTTAGCCTGGCTTCTGGTGTATAAATTGCAGCAAATCCAGGCCAGCTCTTCAGGCTCGCGGACGTCAATATGTTCCACAGCCAGTTGATGCTTAATTTTGTCATGGGCTGTATGTAAAATAAAGTACCAGCCGAGGAGGCGGCGGTATTTTTCAGGCGCATCCAGCAAAGTCCGGGCCGAACTCTGAGCCTCATGAATATCGCGGCAGGCCGTAGACCACAGGGCCAGATAAATTTCCAGCACATCGGGACTTTTGAGAGCGGGTTGTAACTTCGTTTTATCGGTCAGGAAATCATTGGCCAGTTCAAAGCACTTCCTGATGACCGGGGGTTTAGTGTTGTCAAAGGCCAGACCGGACCAGGTGGCCATAGCCCGAATGACCGCCGAAAAGCGGACCAGGTCATGGTCAAGACACACTTTGATGAAAAAGGCGTGGGTTTCACAGCTGCCGGCATCGGCGTTCTCTAAAATGCTCTGACGCAGACCCTCCTGCAGTTTTGCGGCCAGCAGAAGCTGACCAAGCATTTCCAGAAATGATTTCCGGCCGCTTTTGACAACGCCTCTGATAATGCAATAAGACAGTTTAGCCCGGCTGTTGTCGCCTGAAATCGCCTCGGAAACCAGAGCCTCTATTTCCTTATCCTGGCTTATCAGAGCCTGGGCCAGGTAATTATCCAGCTCTATGTCCAGACTGCGGGTCAGAGACTGACAGAGGCCTAAGTCCGCAGAGAGGAAATAAAAATGCTGGATAATCTGCTTTAAAAGAGCCGGATAATAATCACCGGTTATGTTTGAGCGAAAGGACGGGCGGTAGTAGTTCTTGGAGTAGGGTGAAAGAGTTATGCTTTCACATAGCCTTTTTAGGCCAGAGGCCTCGGTCAGGCCAAAAATGCCTTCCATGACCAGGGCGAAATCTTTATTCCAAAAATCATCAAATTTTTTGGTTTTGGCGGCCGACACCCCGCAAAGATCCGTATAGGCTTCAAGTAGTTTTTGATCTTCCTGAAAATATGAACCGAAGTACAGGTTTTGTTTTTTGAATTTTTCGTACAAACGCCACAGCTGCTGGGCTAAATTACCGGCCGCCCCTGGTAAATTTTGGCAGGCTGTCTCTAATTTTTTTTCAATTTCTGGGTTGGGTTTGATTTTATCCTGGTCCATTTTTTCTCCCTGACAGGATCAGGCCGAAAACCGAAGGCCTGCCCTGCCGCTGTTGCACTTCGGAAATTGAATTTACGCCTAAAACATCCTGCCGGCTAAAAAAGTCAGGCGAATGAACGTCAGAGTATCGCCATTATTGAGGTTTACGGCCTCCTCTAAGCTGTTAATCTGTTTAGAATTAACCAGAACCCGGTAAAGACCGTCCTCAAAACCCAGGAGGGCCACCGTGACCGCTTTGGGGGTCTCAACCCTGGTCTCTGAATATATTCTGCCAAAGCCGACTTTACCTGCCTCTGACATCTGGTCAATTTGCTCGGCGGTCAAAAAAGAAAACAGCTGGGTATCAGGTTCCTGTGAATTATAGAGTTCAGCCTCAATATTGACCAGGGCAGTGATGAGATCCTTAAGTGTGCTTATATCATTAGGCAGAACGTAGGGCACGGATTGCAGGGCTTTGCGGCGCTTTCCCGCTGATTTAATTTGAACTTTAATTTCCATGGCAGTTTCTGTTTCTGTTGATATTGATGCTTAAACTGGTCTTGTTTTTAGGTCTTGCCTGACCGGATGTCCGGCAGTATGCCCGAGCCTTATTTGGATAATCGTTCTAACTGCTCAGGGCTGCTCATTTTTTCAGTAGTTTTCTGAATGTTTAAGACTGCCCGAAGGTGGAGCTATAAGACGGTCCGCTTACCTGGGCGGCCTTTAAGGCTGACTATTTTTAATTTATTTTAGCCCGGTTATTTTTCGGCGTCAAGGATAAGCTAAAGATATTGTAGGGCTTTTGCTGATCAGGCCGGAGATCGCCCGCGATACAAGTAAATTAATTCATAACTAAATGCTTTCCGATCGGACGGTTTCCTTTTTTTGCCCCGGACGCCTTGCCCCGGGATTTTTTCGGGGAGAGACAGGAAGGAAGTGTTAAAAAATGCGGCCGTTATATTGTGGCTGGCTTTTTTTTCATGAGTCAAAACGGCTTCCAAGTCCATATAGCTTTACGTCTCCAATAATAAAATTATTCTTGACTTTAGGGAGAATCTTAGCAATAATCCAGAATCTAGATAATTAGATATCAGCAATGTGTTTTGTTTTTCGCTTCTTTTGTTGGCCAATAATTTTATTTTTGCCAGTCTGAACATTTAAATCACTATTGTATCGCTATTAAGACTAAAATATAGTTATAATAATTTTTTATTATACATTGATAATATGTATTTTTAGTCTTTTTATGTCTAAAAAAATGCACTAAAAGAAGGTAATTTTAAAAAACGACTCAGATAAGAATGCCCCGTTTCTGTGATTTTATAGGGTTTGGCAAAATTATTTAAAAATGAAGGGCAGGTCTCCAAAGATTCGAGCCGCCAGTCGGCTCCGCTGCGATCCTATAACCGGAACAGAGCTGTTTGGGCCATTAAAGTCATAGTCGGACGCAAATCGCAACTAAACCGGCGGGCCGTACTGATATCCGGTCCGGCTGCGGCCCGGAAGTTGTATCTCCGTTCAGGGATTTTTAGGGCTTTGACTGCGGCTTAAAAGGCTTGGATTTTAATTTAGAGATTTAAGATGACTTTAGATTGCCGGATAGTTTAGAAAGCTACGGCCTCAATTTACTGATATGAAAGGTTTTATTAGTCGTGCGGTTTAAGATTCCGGCCTTAATCATGGGGCTATTGATAATGGTTTGGCTTCTGACCTGGAGTGAGGCTTACGGTGAAGGCTTTGCCATCTACGAGCTGGATGCCAGGGGTACAGCTTTAGGGGGAGCGGCGGCAGCCAGAAGACCGGATGCGGCCACAGTTAATCATAACCCGGCCCAGATGACCAGACTGCCTGGAACCCAGCTGATAGCGGGCCTGACGGCCATTGGCACGACCGGGCGCGCTGACTGGTCAAGGGGCGGAAACTTTGGTCGCAGCCCTATAAAAGACGCGATCTGGCCTTTTCCCCATTTTTATCTGACTCACCGGATTAATGATAAATTCTCCGTCGGGGTCTCTGAATTGTCCCGTTTTGGTCAGGGTATTGAATATGGCCGCTCCTGGCCCGGACGATATAACCTGTACGATATCGTTTTTTTGACCGCCTCTTTAAATCCTGTTCTGGCCTATAAGGTCAGCGACCGTCTGTCCGTAGCCGCCGGAGTTGAGTTTATTTATGCCAGCATGGACATGAAGAAAATGATTCCGGTCAATGACCCCGGGACTGGAGTTCACCTGTTTGATATTGATTCGGTGGTCAATAACGCCTCAGATACGGCCGTTGGCTTTAACTTAGCCGCCCATTACGCTTTTACCGATAAGTGGGCTATAGGTCTTCAGTACCGGGGTCCCGTCACTCTGAGAGCCAAGGGCGATATTGATTTTTCTTACTCCGGCCCCGATGATCCGTTTCTACAGGGACTGTACCAGGCCGTTAAACCCAGGTCGGGGACAGTCAGAGGCAAAGTTACTCTGCCTGACTCCATAACTGTCGGCCTGTCTTATGAGCCTTCCGAGCAAATTTCTTTTGAGCTGGGGGCTATCTGGACGCGATGGAGCCTGTACCGGAACCTGGATATGGCTCTTCCGGGCGGCACGGTGGCCGAGAATCCCAAAAGCTGGAAAGACACCTGGCGGTTCATGTTCGGACTTGAGTATGAGGCCCTGTATTGGTTGAGTCTGCGCACCGGCTACGCCTGGACCGAGTCGCCCATGACAGGACGCTGGGCCGATTACAGTGTGCCGACCGATAACCGCCATTCCTTTTCTGTGGGGGCCGGGTTTCATAATGACCGCTGGAGTTTGGATGTCACGTACGAATATGTCTATTGTCAGGCTCGGAACTACCAGGCCAATCCGGCCAGTTTTGCTTTAGACGGCCGGGGTAAAATCACCGGTCAGGTAGTCATCCTGAGTTTAGGCCACAAGTTCTGACAAAAGGCCGGATAATTGTAAAGTCCTCTGGATAAATATACACGCCAAAAACAGGATAAGATGGCCCAGTCAGGAAAATATATAGCCTCAACTGATTTTCTCATGACCTTTTTTCTGGCCTTGCTGGGGGAAGTGGCTGTGGTTCTGGCCCAGCTGCCGCATTACGGTACTTCCCGCTGGGTTTATCAGATCGTTCTGCCGGCTGTGGTTATTCTGCCTTTGATCGTAATTGTAGGCTTTTTATTTATGAATTTGATCGGCCGAGCCCAGATCGGTTCGGAACAGCCGTCTTTAAGGTTTTACTATATTTCCAATTTTCTGGCCTTGATTTTCTGTCTTTATTTCTTTCAGATTAACCTTCCTAAGCTTATGGAGGCCAATGACTATCACCGGACAGTATCTCTTTTTTTGATATGCGCCGGGGCTTATTCAGCTTATCTGAGTGTAACTTATTTCTGTAAAAAAAAAGAAAACATTACCTTACTGGCCCCGGTTGCTGTCTTTGTGGTTTACACAGCCGCCACCGTTCTTCGGGGAGGCTCGGAGTATTATTTCTTTGGCCTGGTCTCCATTGTGGGGTTTGCCTCTGTCTTCTCCAAATTTTACGGTCTTTTCCTCTTCATAATCTCCACCAATCTGTTGATGTATCTCTTTATCTTTTTGGGGATCAATATTGCCGGTTCAGGTGAGCAGTTCACCAACTGCCTGACCTATGGAGCCTTGTCGGCTTTTTACTGCTCCATGTCGTTTAGGATGACCAAAAGAAGCCGCCAGGATTCCAAAACCAGCGACTCATTTCAGAAGCTGATGACTTTTACTCCCAATCACATTGTTATTATTGATAATTTAAGCCGGGTTACCCAGATTAGCCAGCCTTTAGTCAATCTGGCCAGAGCCCAGGACCATGACGCTATTATCGGCCGGCCTTTGATGGATCTTTTCTCCAACATGGATCTTAAGCTGATGGTCAGTGAAATTATCCGCAGTGACGGGTTTTACGAGACCACGAGGGCGCTGGATTTTGACGGCTTCCCCAGGCATTTTAAAATTATTTCAGACCAGTTTCCCGGGCAGGAAAAAGGGCGGTTTATTGAATTCACCGACATTACGCCTATTATGGCGGCGAAACTTTCGGCCGAAGAAGCCAATAAGTCCAAAAGCGTCTTTTTAGCCAAAATGTCCCATGAAATAAGAACGCCTATGAACGCCATTATCGGTATGGCTGAACTTCTAATCAGGGAATCGGGTGAGGCCGACCTGCGAAATTACGCTTTAGAGATTAGGAGGGCCAGCGGGAACCTCCTGTCAATTATTAACGATGTCCTGGATTTTTCCAAAATAGAGTCCGGCCGCATGACCATCACGGCCAGGGAATATCATTTTGACTCACTGCTTAATGATGTTAAAACCATCATTGAAATGCGCCTTAAAGGCACAGCTCTGGATTTTGTCATCAGTCTGGATGCCGGTCTGCCTAAATTGCTGGAAGGTGACGATGTCCGGGTTAGGCAAATATTGATTAATCTGTTATCCAACAGTGTTAAGTACACGGAAAAAGGCTTTGTTTCTCTGTCCGTGACCGGGACAGAGTCTGTCTCGGCGGGAGGCCGGAAAATTAAGTTGCGTCTGGAGGTTACAGACAGCGGTCTGGGCATAAGACCGGAAGATTTGGCTCAGCTTTTCCAGGAATTTCAACAGGTTGATATCAAAAGAGATAGGTTCATAGAAGGCACAGGTCTGGGCCTGGTGATCACCAAAAACCTCTGTCTTTTAATGGACGGAGACGTTGAGGTCCAGTCGGAGTACGGCCGGGGTTCTACTTTTGTGGCCACTATTGTTCAAAATGTTTTAGATTCAGCTCCAGTAGCCTCGGTCAGCGATCCGATGAGTAAAAAGACCATTGTTTTCGATGACCGGCAGATCGTCAGCCAGTCTTTGCGCTTTAATCTGGAAAGCCTGAAAGTCCCGATCGTTGAAGCCGGAAGTTTAGAAGAGTTTAAGGTTCATTTGCTGGACAAAAGTCTTAAATTCATTTTCATAAACCCCCGTCTTTATTTTCTGCATCGTGAGAATATTATGGACTGTTTACCCCAGGTCAAGGTCATAACAATAGGGCCATTGCCAGCGGGCCAGTCCGATCCCCAGGTAAAACAGACTACATTGCCTCTGGATTCTTCGTTAATGGCCCGTATTTTGGATAATGCGCCGCTGGAAGGGGCGGTTTATCACGACGATAACGTTTTTCTGCCCGATTTCACGGCCCCAGCGGCCCGGGCTCTGGTGGTTGATGATGTGGAAACCAATATTGTGGTCTGTTTAAATCTCTTAAAACCCTACCGGATGACGGTAGATTCTGCTCCAGGCGGCCGGGAGGCTCTGAATTTGATAGCCGAGTACGAATACGATCTGGTGTTTATGGATCATATGATGCCGGAGATTGACGGTATAGAGACGACCCGGGCTATCAGGGAGATAGAGGGGCAGGATTATAACCGCTTGCCTATAGTTTGCCTGACAGCCAACGCTATGGTAGGGATGAAGAGCTTTTTTTTGGAAAACGGTTTTAATGATTATATTTCAAAACCCATATCGACGGTTAAGCTGGACGAAATCATTGAAAAATGGCTGCCCAAAGAAAAGATAATCAGAAACTCCCAGGGGGAAGTCTTATTGGAACACATCGGCAGCGTTTTACCCAAGCCGGGCGGGGATCTCCTGTCCTCCTTGAAAATGGTGGACGGACTTTTGGGTATAGAGATGCTTATCACTAAGTATGGCGGTCTGGAAAACTATGCGGAAATAATTGAGATTTTTATCCAGGAAGCCGGGGAGATCAGCGATAAGGTCAGCGGCTCCTTGAGAGAAGCGGATTTTATAGACCTGGCCACCAATTTCCATGCTTTAAAAAGTTCGGCGACCAATATCGGGGCAAGAGAACTGTCATTGAAGATGGCCAGACTGGAGAACTGCTGTAAAGAGGGCAAGCGGGACAGTCTCATTTTTGAGTCAGGGGAAGCACTATCTGACCTTAAGCTTTTGAGGAATAGCCTTAGTGAAATTTTGTCGGCCAAATTCTCGGGAACCGTCTCCCGGAGCCTGGTTTATTCAGAAAGAGAAGGGATTTTAAATTTATTGGAAGAACTCAAAAGCATTGTCCTGTTAAAAAAGACTAAGGAGGCTGAACCTGTGCTAGAAGATTTGGAGTCGGCTTTGTCCGGAGACAGGGCCGTCTTAGACAAACTGTCAGCCATTTCGGCCAGAGTGTCTGAGTTTAAGACAGATGAAGCCATTTTAGGCATTAATGAAATTTTGGCCGATTTTTCCTGTCGGGGCAACTGATTATTTAAGGCGGAAGTCAAGATGGAATCACCGGCACAAAAAAATCATCTTTTTATTATAAACCCCAAATCATTCGACTCCTCAGGGCAGATGGAGTCATTCATCTCCGCAACCCGCCAGATCTTCGACCGTAAAGGCTTGCCCAGGCCTTTTTTTCAGATATCCAAATTCCCCAGAGAATCCATAGCCTCAGTCCGCCAGTTCAAAAATTTAAACCCTTCGGCCCCTACCAGGGTTTACGCTGTCGGCGGGGACGGCATCCTATTTGACTGTTTAAACGGAATAGTTGATCTTGACGGGGTAGAACTGGCCTCTGTCCCTTACGGCAAAAGTAATGATTTCATACGGGCTTTCGGAGAGAAGAAAATGGATTTTTTTCGTGATATCGGTCTTCAGGCCACCTCTCCGGTAATTAAGACTGACATAATGAAGTGCGGCAGTATTTACGGCTTAAACACCTGTACTCTGGGGCTTGAGGCTTACGCCATCCACAGTTCAGCCAGCTTAAATGAGAGCATGAAAGGATTAAAGGCCCATCTGCCGGTCCACATAAGAAACGTCCTATATGACTTCAATTTCTTTTTAGGCGGTGCTCTGTCAGCCACCAATGGTCTGGTAAACACCCAGTATTATCAGGTTAGCATGGATGGGAAAGATTTTTCCGGCCATTACTGCACCATAAATGTGGGGAACGGACCCTGTTACGGGGGCAATAAGATGGCCGCTGTTCACGCTGAACCTGATGACGGCCTTTTAGATGTGATCCTTTTTAAAAGCCTGTCGGTGATCCGAACTATCCGGATTGCCATGGAGTACGTTAAAGGAAAATACTACAAATTCCCCGATTATTTAACTTACTACCGGGCTAAGGAGATAACAGTTTCCTCGGAGGTTCCCATTGTTATTCAGGTTGACGGGGAGGTTTTCGTGGATACTTCCTTTACTGTTAAAGTTATGGCCGGGGCGGTTAATTTCGTCTCACCTGGCGGACTGCCTTATCACCTGCGTCTGGAGTACTGCGGAGTCCCTTATGAGCCGGAAAAGTTGAACAGTTCAGATATTACCCCGGCGGATAATTTTGATACAAACAAATCACCATAAGGTAAAATCAATAAAGAAATAGATTATCATAATAATCCGCCGAGGTAATATTTAGGCTGTGGGTTGCAGGTGGACCGGCCCTGAACTCCGGTTCTCAAAATTAATTGATTTTTGGCAGGACTGTAAGGCCAGCCCCTCAGAGGAACGGACTTTTTAAAAGTCAGCCTGCCGTTCCGAATCGTAATACGGGCAGGTCCTTAAAAGGCGCATCCTTTGGAAAAAGGATGTTTGCGGTCCGCTGATAAATTGTGTCAGCGGACATGGCCGTAAATTGATATTTTTTGATTATTCCATATGATCGTTCCGGATCGCAATGCCCTTGGTGAATTTTTTTTGAAAAATAATAGAGTCTTTTGCCCGGAAGCCCAAAATCTGGAAGATATTAATGGTTTTTCTCCATTGGACCGATTTTTTTGAAAACTTAAAGAGCGCAGGTTTATTGGCTTCCTTCGGCCGGAAAATCATTACCCAGAGGCAAATTGGCAGCCGCATAAGCGGATCTGAGGCCGGAGGGGGCCGGGACTGTTATGGTTCTGGCCGAGGCGGGCTTCGGGTGGAGAACAGCCGGTATGAACTCATTGTCCGGTTTGATTCTGAACTCGGGCCTGTTTTTAAAGCCAGAACAGTGACGGGCATTTTGGTGCAAAAGTAATCCACCTGAAAATAAGCGTCTCTGGTCCAGAATAATACGGCGCGGCTAACCTTAGGCCAGCCGCACCTTTTAAAAAGACTGTCAGGTTTTAGTCTAAAACTCGAATTTTATCTTCAGACTGCCGGAAACTCCTTATCCTATTGTCATTATTGCACGAATATGTATTAATAATCTGCTTCCCTGCTTTGAAACAATCTAATAGAAAGTATTGGTAATAACTGCCGTCAGATGTCTGCCTATGCGTCTTTTGTGCACATCAAAACAGTCGTATCGCCAAAATTTTTTTCCTCAAGTCTAATAAAGTCATGTTTTAATATTTGCAGTAAATCCTCGCATTGATTACGTTTTAGGGCAGGGAGAGTAATTTACCAGACGCTTTTTGCCCGCCCCAAAAGACTGGTTTCCCGGCCGTCCGTAAAGAAGGTATCCGGTCATTGTGGTAGCTGAAATTTTCCAGAAATTCCCGGCCGGCAGGTTGGCAGTTTACTTTACTTGACAAAAATCTGGAAATCTGTCAATAATTCACTAGTGTGTGACTTTTGGTCACTAATGACAATTTTGGGGGCTCTTTTTCTCGCCCCGGAGTACCATCCGGCTCTGTGTCTCACCAAACTCGCTAGTCAAGCTGCAGTCAAAAAAATTGACACCCCAGGTAAAATTTAGTAAAATAATTTCAGTTATTTGAAAGTATAATAAATAGACTAACTTGCGGAACCTATTTTTCAGTTGTTTTTCAAGGGTTCTGGAGGTATTTAGCCATAATATAGACTTTATACTTTTATTTTGCGCTGCCTATTAGATGTTATTGTCTTTGATTATTGACATTTATTTTGTCAATAATTTATTATTAAATGTTTAAAGTTATTTTTTTAATAATTTTAGCACTATATAAGTCGAAAAATGATTACCTTGTAGTTTGTGAAAAAATAATATTTTTGTCAAAAAAATAGTTGACAATAATTTTTAAATATGATATTATAATTTCAGTTATTTGATTTTCCTATAGATAGTAGGGCGATGTTTTTTGAAGCCTTGGATTTTAACTATGAATGTATTCAGCTCTTACAAATGACCGCCCTGAAACAAAAAATTCCAGGCCATGGCGTCCAGCCGTTTTTTAGGACAGACTATTTCGAATTTGTCCAAACATTTGAGCCTGACCGCATTCAGCCTTAGTCTCTGAAGGCTCAGGATTATTTGTCAGGTTAGGGAAAAATTAGGATATTCGCGCTTTTAGTCCGCGTTCGGTGTCCGGAAATTTTTAATAATTCCAAGGGCTCTTTGTTAAGGGCCCGGAAATTTTAAGAAAAATCGTTCGGCGCAGTTTTTGAAAGAGACTTAAGGAGCCCGCACCTGCCTTTTTGGCAGCTATTGATTGTGAAATTGGTCCGGACATCAGAGGAAAACTGTTCAGGGCCCTTGGCTTCTATCATGCTGTTTATTGTGGCAAAAATACCTGGCCATAAGTTTAACTTTAATCCCTGGAAGGTCAGGAGCGTTTAAATTCGTGCGAAAACAGGGTCTTTCTCACTCTTCCCGCGCTCGTCGCCAGCCCTTTTTCTGTTCCGCTGCTCTTTTTTAAGAGGTGGGCCTGAATCAGGATGACCGCCCCGGGCCGATGCCTGAAGGAGAATTTATTGGCCTCCGCCTCCAGCCCTCCTGGTATTCCGCCAATCAAGTTATTGGCAGTCTGACCTTTTGGAGGAAGACCGCCCCGGAAGTCAACATTTCTCCTGGCATTTTATGTTTTTTTAACTCCTGGCCGATAGTTTTTAACTTTATTCCCTGGAAGGCCAGGTAACTTTTTGGTTTGCGTCAGCCAGGGCTTTTCGCTTATTGCTGCGTTCCGTCGCCAGCCCTTTTTCCGGCTGCTGGTTTTTAAATTAGCGGGTCGAATTAGGAAGACCGCCTCGGTTCGCGGGTTAAAGGAAAATTTATAGGCGTCCGTCGCCAGCCCTCCTGTTATTCCGCCGATCAAGCTATTGGCAGGCTGAAATTCTGGAGGATGACCGCCCCGGTCCGTCATGAGTTTTCCTGGCTTTTGTGGGTCATTAACTCCTGACCATGAGTTTAGGCTCTATTCCCTGGAAGGTCAGGAACCTAATTTTTTGCGTCAGCCAGGGCTTTTCGCCTATTTCCGCGTTCCGTCGCCAGCCTTTTTTCCGTTCCGCCTGATTTTTAAATTAGCGGGCCGGAGTCAGGAAGACCGCCCCGGTTCGCAGTACGGGGCGGATAATGTGAGTCCGCCCTGGCCCGGGGCTGCGGCCTTGGGGCGGCTGTAACTGGCCGTGACCGATTTCAGCGAGAATTTTTTGTTCCCTGGGCTGCCTTAAGTTGGTCTGGCCGGGGAGCGGCTACGGATAAAAGATAAAAAGATAATTGGCCAAAGGCGGGTTTGGTTTGACCAATCGTTATTGGCTGAATATCGGCTTATAATGTTTGCGCGAATTGGGGTTTCAAAACCCGGACAGGTGGGGTTTACCCATTGCTTATGCCAAAGGTCAGGGTTATCTTATCCCAATACATATTGTGGCGGCTCTGGTTTTTCTTAGGCCGGACCTTTGGATAATCTTTCATCTGCGCAGACTGGCCTCATTTTGTCTCCGTCCTCGCTCCCTTAAAAGTCCCTCTCAAACTTAAATCCTCGCTCCGGTTTCCGGAAAAACGGTCACGACCCCTTAGCGACAACAAACTTGGTCCGGTTTTCTTGGCCGGAACCTTCAAAAGCCTCGGCAGCAAGTTTTCCAGGTTTTTGGGGGACCCCCAGGTTATCACTTTTAGGAGTTACCGATATATGAGCGTCATCTCTCCCCAGTCCAGCTCAATTGATCTGATCAAACTGGAGCCGATCTTCGAGACCTATAAAAAGGTGGTCAGGGGATCGCTTATCCCAGTCCTTCAGGCCGCCCAGGAGACATACGGCTATCTGCCGTCGACCGTTCTTGAGGCCATTGCCAAGAGAATGTCGGTTCCCATCAGCCAGATCTACGGCGTGGTCACTTTTTACGCCCAGTTTCGGCTTTTACCTCGCGGTAAACACGTTATCCGCACCTGCCAGGGTACAGCTTGTCATGTACGGAACTCGTCCCTGATCCTGGAGACACTAAAGTCCAACCTGGGCGTCACCCCTGGAGGGACCACCGCTGACCAACAATTCACTCTTGAGACTGTGGCCTGTCTGGGCGCCTGTAGTTTGGCTCCCGTCATGATGGTCGACAACGAGGCCCACGGCCGCCTTCGCCCGGAACGGATCCCCGAAATCCTGGCTAAGTACCGTAGCTGAAAGGAGGCGGAAATGAAAAACTTGGAAGATCTGCCTCGCCTGACCGGCCCTGAGGAGCTTGAGGCTTTAAAGACTCGGATTCTGCCCCGAATTGCCATCAGGAAGGATCCCAACGCTAAACCCTACAATGACATCACTCATCACGTCATGATCTGCTGCGATACCGGTTGCGCCTCTTCGGGCTCACGGGACCTGGTTGCGGCTTTCAAAGAGGAACTGGCTGTCCGGAATATGGACAAATCAGTGGAAATAGTGGTCATCGGCTGTCACGGTTTCTGTGAGATGGGTCCTCTTTTGGTGGTCTACCCTGACGACATCTATTACATCCGACTTCGCCCTCATGACGTGGGGGAGATAATTGACGAAACCATTATTAATCACCGGCCAGTGCCCAAGCTTTTGTATCACGACCGGGAATCCATGCGGCCTATTGTCCGCTACAACGAGATTGAGTTTTACGCCAAGCAGAATAGGATTCTGTTGGCCAACTGCGGCCATATTAACCCCGAGGACGTGGAAGAGTACATAGCCTATGACGGTTACAAGGCTCTGGCCAAAGCCCTGGCCAAGCGTGACGACGCCGAGTCTCTTCTGGATGAGGTTAAAAAGTCCGGTCTGAGGGGCAGAGGCGGGGGCGGTTTTCCGACCGGCCGCAAATGGGAACTCTGCCGTCAGGCTCAGGGAGATAAAAAATACATCATCTGCAACGCCGACGAAGGCGATCCCGGAGCTTTTATGGACCGCTCTTTAATGGAAGGCGATCCCCACCGGCTCCTGGAAGGGATGATTATTGGCGGACTCATCATCGGAGCTCAGGAGGGTTATATCTACGTCCGGGCTGAGTACCCCATTGCTGTCCGGCGCCTTCAGAACGCTATAGCCCAGGCCGAGGCCATGGGTTTTCTGGGGCAGAACATTTTGGGTACTGACTTTTCTTTTAATATCTGGCTCAAAGAAGGGGCCGGGGCTTTTGTTTGCGGAGAGGAGACGGCGTTAATCCAATCTATTGAAGGAAAACGCGGCATGCCCACCAGCCGTCCTCCCTTTCCGGCCGTCTCCGGTCTATGGGGAAAACCGACGAACAACAATAACGTCGAGACCTGGGCCAACATCCCGGGGATCATCCTGAATGGCGGCGACTGGTTCGCCTCCTACGGTACGGAAAAATCCAAGGGAACCAAAGTCTTCGCCCTGACCGGCAAGATCAGAAATACCGGTCTGGCTGAGGTTTCCATGGGCATGACCATGCGGGAGATCATTTACGATATCGGCGGCGGCATTCAAAACAACAAACAGTTTAAAGCCGTCCAGATTGGCGGACCCTCCGGCGGCTGCCTGCCGGAATCAATGATCGACCGGCCGGTGGACTACGATTCCCTAATTGAGGCCGGAGCCATGATGGGATCCGGAGGTCTGGTGGTGGTGGACGAGGACACCTGTATGGTGGCCCTGGCCGAATTTTTCCTCTCTTTTACCCGGGATGAAAGTTGCGGCAAGTGCACTCCCTGCCGCGAGGGAACGACCAGGATGCTCAACATCTTAAACAACATCACCAAAGGCAAGGGCAAGGCTGGTGACATTGAACTCTTAGAAGAACTGGCCAGGAACATCAAGCTGTCGGCCCTTTGCGGTCTGGGTCAGACCTCGCCCAATCCTATTCTCTCCACTCTGACCTATTTTCGGGAGGAGTATAAGGCTCACATATATGAAAAAAGGTGCCCCGCCCACCACTGTGTTGACCTCATCACCTACTGGATCGACGTCGACCGGTGTATCGGCTGCGGAGTCTGCCGGAAAAAGTGCCCGGTCCAGGCTATCGACGGCTCGCCGAAAAAGGCCCATACCATCGACATCTCCAAATGTATTAAATGCGGCGCCTGCATCGGGGCCTGCCGCAAAAACCGCGCAATCTTCAAAAAGTGAGGCGACGATTATGAGCGAAAATGTCACTCTAACTATAGACGATTTGCCCGTCACCGTTCCCGCCGGGGTCACCATCTGGGGGGCGGCTAAAAAACTGGGCATAAACATACCCACGCTCTGCCATCACTTCGACATTAAGCCGTACAGCGGCTGTCGGGTTTGCGTGGTCGAAGTTCTGGGGGCCAGGGCTTTGGCGGCTGCCTGCTCCAGTCCTGTCGTTGAGGGCATGACGGTCCTGACGAATTCCCCCAAAGTCCGCGAAGCCAGGCGGTTGGTGGTGGAACTGTTATTGGCTAATCATCCCAGGGATTGTTTTACCTGCGCTCGGAACCAGAGCTGCGAATTACAAACTCTGGCCCTGGAACTGGGTGTCAGGGAAGTGCGTTTTGATCAGGCTAAACCGGTCTGGGAAGTTGACGACACCTCTCCCAGTCTGATCCGAGATCCCAACAAGTGTATTCTTTGCGGCCGCTGCGTACGTTTCTGTTCGGAGATCCAGTCCTGCAGTGTCTACACCTTTGCCAACCGGGGTTACAGCTCTATCGTGACAACGGCCTTTGGTAAAAGTCTGGGCGACGTTCGTTGTACCCTTTGCGGTCAGTGTTCGGTTGTTTGCCCGGTGGGAGCCATCACGGTCAAAGATCATACGGAAGCCGTTTTGACCGCCATCAATGACCCGGAGAAGATTGTTATTGTCCAGACCGCTCCGGCCACTCGGGTGGCCTTGGGTGAGATGTTTGGCCATCCGCCAGGAACCATAGTTACCGGAAAAATGGTGGCCGCCTTGAAGCGTCTGGGGTTTGACCGGGTTATGGACACCAATTTCACGGCCGACGTGACCATAATGGAGGAGGCCACCGAATTTCTTCACCGGCTGGAAAGCCAGAAGGGGCTGCCGATGATCACCAGCTGCTCGCCGGGTTGGATAAATTTTCTGGAAATGTTCTACCCGGAGATGGTTGAACACCACTCCACCTGCAAAAGCCCACAGCAGATCTTTGGGGCCCTGGTTAAAACCTATTATGCCGAGCGGGAGGGCCTTAATCCGGGAAAAATCGTCTCGGTCTCTATCATGCCCTGCGCAGCCAAGAAGTTCGAGTGCCAAAGGCCAGAGATGAACGCCAGCGGCTATCAGGACGTGGACTATGTCCTGACCACCAGGGAATTAGGCTTGTTACTTAAATCCAGCGGGATTGACCTAAATAGTCTTGAGTCCGCACCCTACGACCCGGTTATGGGTCAGGGAACCGGAGCGGGCACCATTTTTGGTCTGACCGGCGGGGTGATGGAGGCCGCTCTTCGGACCGCCTACGAGGTAGTCACCAAAAAGACTCTCCCCAACTTGGAGTTTGATGCGGTCCGAGGCCTGACAGGTATTCGGGAAGCGGAAATCGACCTGGACGGCACCACAATCAAGGTGGCCATTGCTCACGGTCTGTCCCGGGCTCGTCAGGTTATGGAGTCCATCAAAGCCGGGAATCCCAATGGCTGGCATTTTATTGAAGTTATGGCCTGTCCCGGAGGTTGCGTGGCAGGCGGCGGTCAGCCCATCAGCCGCGATATTAATTATCGGGCCAAGCGCATCCAGGGCCTCTATCAGGATGATCGGAATCTGCCGCTCCGCAAAAGCCATGAAAATCCGGAGGTCCAAACTCTTTACCGGGAATTCCTCCACGAGCCTTGCGGCCATTTAAGCCACCAGCTTTTACATACCTCATTTGTTAACGCTAATGAGCGTTTTCATAAGTAAAAACCTTTAGGCTCCCCCTGACAGAAGCCGCTTTTCTGTCCGGGGGAATTTTTTGGCTCAAGAATCCGCCAAAACTGCAAGGCAAGGTTTTCCGTCAGTATCCACAGAAAATTTGGCGGCCCCGTTTTGCCGTCGTCAAATTCCCGACAATTTCTGCATGCAATCAACGGACAAAATAAACCGTCCAAAATTTTCTCATGTTTGGACTTGGGAATTCGGGGCGAGGGGAAGGCCAGTTAAAAGGAAAGGACTGAAAGTTCCGGGAACCGAAATGAAATATTTAGTGAGCTAAAAAGCAGTAGTTATATAATAATAGATAAAGTGCAATTTATGGACATATATTATAAAATAAAATTATGTTATAACTTTGATAGATGTAAATAGCTTGATATTACCTCGGCGGATAATTTTGATAAATTATAAACACCGTACCATTTAAGGATATTGTGGAATTAAAACTTTTTTATCCTTACCACAAACAGAGAACAGATATTGCATTATTTTTATTGCATAATATATGCATGAAAACAATTGAACCTGCCAACACAACAAAACGTATCCGCAGATGATCAGAGACCGGGTGATTAACCTCCATCGTCGGAATTTCCCGGCACTCATCATCGCTTTCATGTTACTTGTAAGCGTTCCTACTGTCTGCCGCTGGGTTGAGCGGTATGAACTCGCCGGAGAGGAAGGGCTGGCGGCCAAAAAACGCGGCAGACCTGTCGGGACAGGAAGGAAGCTCTCACCT
>JAISEL010000103.1 GCA_031264185.1 Deltaproteobacteria bacterium | reverse complement strand
CAGGAAGCCTTCAAAAAAGCGAACGATTGCTATAAGTTGTTAAATATCAAGTGCCCTGTCGAAATCTCAAGGCAACAGGAAAACTGAAATGTGGTTAGAAAAAATCTCGGGAACTACAGATTAATAACAGCAATGGAGTCACTTCATGGCTGTAATACTCACTTTTATCTCAGAAAAATTAGCTGTGACCGGCTATTTCAGGGATAACCGCAACTGTGATCAGTAATTTTATTTCTGCATTGCTGACTTTAACTGCTGCAGTCTTAAAAGCGGCTTAGAATAACCAACGGTTGAGCTTATCATGCTCCGGCCGCATTCAGGCATAAACTGCCGAATAAGCTTTCTTATCTGTCCGATCGTCAGGAATCCGATCGCCAGGACCTGCCGGCGCTTCACAAAATCAGCTCTGATGTCCGGGGGGCTTAAAGTCAGGAATCCAAAAGCTTATCCGAATCCAGAATCAAAACGACCCGCCCGTCGCCCAGGAGTGTCAGGCCGTTAAAATAAGGCAGTTTCCGGAATGTCTCCAGCTCAAACTCTTTTATGACGATCTTCTGCTGGCCCAGGATCTCATCGGCCAGTATAGACTGGCGGGACTCGTTTTTGCCTCTCAGAATGATAAAGACGTGACTTTCCTTGGAGATATCCCGCTCACGGCCTTCGTAATCGTAAAACACGCCGCTTCTGTCCAGACCAAGCAGGCCTTTCAGATCAATTACCGAGATGACCATGTCCCTGTGCCGGAAGACGGCTCCGTCCTTATGGCGGTGGACAGCCGAAGCCGGCACCGTGACAATCTCGTTGACAAACTCCAAAGGCAGGCAGAACGTCGAATCGCCGACCCGGAGCATGATAGCCTCTTTGGTCAGCAAGGTATTGGTCACCGGCAGTCTTAAACCGACCGAAAGACCCTGGCCGGGCTGATTGCCGATAACGACTTCCCCGTTCCACTTTTTTAAATTGGTCATCACCACGTCCATGCCCACGCCCCGGCCGGAAAGATCTGTAGCCTGATCTTTTGTCGACAAACCGGAGTTAAATATGAGCATTTCGGCTTCTTTGTCGCTGACGGTCTCGGCCTGTTCCGGGGTCAGAACCCCCCGTTCAACGGATTTGGCCTTAATCTTGCCTAAATCAAGTCCCCGGCCGTCATCGGAGACCTCAATGAAGATGGCCGCTTCTTCCGGGGTGACGGTAATACTGACTGTGCCGCGGCGGGGCTTGCCGGCCGCGATTCTTTCGTCCGGAGTCTCTAAGCCATGATCGACGGCGTTCCGGACAATGTGAACCATAGCCTGCTCTACATCGTCCAATAAGCTTTTGTCAATGGGCACCCGTTCGCCGGTTATGATCATCTCGGCTTCCTTGCCGATTTTATGGGTTATGTCCCTGACTAAACGGGGGAATTTTTTCAGAATATTGTTCATCTCCACCTGGCGCACTTCCATGATGGATCTCTGGAGATTGACAATGTCATTGGAAATGGTCCGGGAGACGGTGGAAAAATCCCGCAGCAGACCGGTATCGATGCCGGCCTGGCGGAAAGAGAACTGGAGATGGTTCAAAATCTCGCTTTTAGTGATGAGCTTGCCGACCGATTCCAAAAACAGATCGATTTTAGCCTCATCGACCCGGATGGTTTTGACCTGAGGCTCTTTAACCGCCCCGCCGGACGAACGGGCGCCCTTGCTGGCCCTAGGGGCCGGGCCTTCCACTTCGACCTGGAATTTTTCCTTAAGCTCCCCCAGCATGGATGAGAAAAACTCGACCATCATCTGGTCCATTTCCAGTTTCTTCTCGTCAAACAGGGCCAGGCCGTCTCCCAATTCGCCAATCAGATTCATGGCGTCTTCGGTGGCCACTTCGGCTAAATTCTTATACAGGCGGTTAGCCGCCTCCACAAAAGCCTGCCCGGCCTCGGGCGTGCCTTTCTCTTCTTTGAAGAGGTTCAGGTTTTCATCCATCAGCCGGACGTCTTCGGTCAGATCGGCTCCGTTATAATTAAACCGAATCTGGTTGGAGCCCTCTTCTTCCAGCGTAGCTAAGGCCAGGCCGGTGCTGACCTCGGCAATGTCCTTTTTTAAGGCCTCCGTATCCATCTCCTCCATGGCCGGCAGGAGGGATTCCAGATCCTCCAGAAGTTTCCGGGCCGAGTCCACCAGTTGGGAATCTCGGCGGTTAATCTTATCTATCTGATTTTGGATCTCCCCGACAAAAGCCGCGTGGTCGGCGGTCATGGAGGTGTAGCTGATATCGTCTTCCAGGCGGGCTATAATATCCCGGAAGATGTCATTGCCCTTGAAGAGCAGATCTATAATCTTGGGGTGCTTGGTTAAAATGGCGTTATTCTTGTCAATCATGGACATCAGGTCTTCCAGGCGGTGGGCAATGCTGGCGATATTGTCAACATTGAACATCTTTGAAGACCCTTTCAGAGAGTGCATGTGGCGGAAGAGAGAGAAAATAGTCTCGCTGGAGGTGGGATCCTGCTCAATAGCCACCAGCTCATTGTCCAGAGTCCCGATGGTTTCCCGGACTTCGTCCTTATACTGCTCGAAAAGTTCCGCCAGGTTTTCGTCGGTGATGCTCATTTATTTCCTCCGGACAACCGCCTGAAAGACGGCTGTCCTTTGTCCGCCAGGGAACCAGGCCGGAGACGGGCCCGGGATTCGGGCCTGAACGCCCCTTTACTTGATATTGAGAGCTTTTCTGACCGCAGCCATGACCTTGTCTTCGTCATAAGGCTTGACAATGTACTGCTTGGCCCCAATCTTCAGACAATGCATCACTGTTCTGGCATCGGAAACCGAAGAGGCCATAATTATATTAGAATCGGGATATTTGGTTAAAATGATTTCCAGAACTTCTGTGCCGCGCATTTTCGGCATGACAATGTCCAAGGTGGTCAATTCCGGGCGGAGCTTCTCGAACAGCTCCAAAGCTTCCTCGCCGTCTGCGGCTTGCCCGACCACATTGAATCCTTGACTGGAAAAAAGCTTGCAGAGCATCTGACGCATGACCGGAGAATCATCAACTATCAGGACACTTTGACCAGAACCAAGGGACATGGCTTTCACCTAAAGATATATCTCTCCAGCCGACCCTAAAAAGCTTTCCGCCGCAAGGGGCCAACGGGGTTATTGACAAATTTCAGCTGCCTGTCGTATAGGTTTTTCAGACCCGGTCGTAACCCGGCCTGAAATCGGAGGCCGGGGGCCTTAAGGCCCCCAAAAACCTCTCAGACCTCATTCAAAGTTAGCACTAACAAGCCCATATGTCCAGATGGGCCTCTTACGGAAGCTAAATTACAGTTTTTTTATAATTTACTATGCTGTATAACTAAATTAAAGTTGATTTTTAGCAGTATTAGTTTTTAAAAGACATATTTTAACGTAAAAATTTCCTGATTCTATTTTATTATCCCTGCAGTGCCTGCTCCCCAAAAGGTCCCGGCCGGATCAGGCCTTCAGCCGGGCGGAGTTTAAGCTTTTCTTGAATCCGGGCTGCATTTGGGGGATAATGGGGCCGCCGCTGACCTGAATTCGGTTAAACGTAATCAGCTTCTTTAGGTTCTATCCCTTTTCAGGGCAGGAATATCTTCTTATGTTCCAATCCGCCTGGGAGGTCTTATGCCCTTCATCGGTTCCTTTGTCCCGCCCGGCGACAAGTCGGTCAGCCACCGCCTTGTCCTTATGTCGCTGCTGGCCCAGGGGGAAATGCTCATTACCGGCCTGTCCGGGTGCGAGGATGTCAATTCCAGCCTGAACGCCTTCAGGGCTCTGGGCGGTCAGGCCCGGCCCGAAGGATCCGGTCTTAAGATAAAGGGGCTGGACAGTCAGTGGTCCAATTTTGACGGCCTGGAAATAGACTGCCGCAACTCCGGGACCACCATGCGCCTTCTGGCCGGCATTTTAGCCGGAGTGCCCGGACGCTATATTTTAGACGGCGACGATCAGTTAAGAAGACGCCCCATGGAGAGAGTGGCCGAGCCTTTAAGGCTCATGGGCGCCAGAGTCTCAAGCCAGTCGGGGCGGCCGCCTCTGACCATTGAGGGCCGCCCCCTGTCAGGCATTGATTACAGTCCCGCCGAGGCCAGCGCCCAGGTCAAGGGGGCTGTCCTTTTAGCCGGCCTTTCGGCCAAGGGCCAGACCAGGGTGACCGAGAGCAAAGCCACCCGAACCCATACTGAAAACCTCATCAATCATTTTCACGGGCATGTGGTCACCGAAGGCCTGAAGCTGACTTTAAGCCCCGGACGGCTGCGGCTTCCCCCGGCCTTTGACACCCCCGGCGATCCCTCTTCGGCGGCCTTTTTCCTGGTGCCGGCCGCCTTTACCCCCGGCAGCAGGGTCACGGCCTTAAACATGCTCCTTTCACCCACCAGAACGGGCTTTCTGAAGATTTTAGACCGCATGGGCGCCCGGGTCACCATGACCATGACTTCCGACAGCCCCGAACCGACCGGCGATGTGACCGTGGAGTACGGCGGGCCTTTGACCGGCACTGTCGTCACGGCCGACGAGGTGCCTTCGGTCATAGACGAAATCCCTATTTTAGCTCTGGCTTCCACTCAGGCTGAAGGTCAGACCGTCTACCGCCAGGTGGATGAACTCCGCTTCAAGGAAACCGACCGCCTCATGAGCATCCGGCACCAGCTGGGAGCCTTAGGCGCCAGAGTCTGGATTGAGGGCAATGATCTTTTTACGGAAGGGCCGACGTCTTTCATTATCCCCAAAGAACTCGATTCGGGCCGGGATCACCGTCTGGCCATGACCCTGTCCATGGCTCTCTATGCGGCGGAGGCTCATATCCCCATTATAGGAGCCGAATCCATCGGCATTTCCTATCCCAATTTTGAGGAGCACTTAAATTCACTATGGCAGAAATAATCACCGCGCCCTGGCTTTTAGGCTTACTGGGGGACGGACGGGTCTTAAGGTCCCCCTCCCCCATGATGCATCAGGCGGCTTTAAGCGAGGCCCGTCTTTCCGGCTATTACCTGCCTTTAAAAGTGAGCCGAAGGGAACTCAAAACGGCTTTGGACGGCCTGCTGGCTCTGGGCTTCGGGGGCCTGAACGTCACCGCGCCCCATAAAGAGGCCGTCATACCTCATCTTTTTTCCCTGTCCCCGGCCGCCAGAATTATAGGGGCCGTAAATACCCTCAAAGCCACAGACCTGGGATATGAAGGCCACAATACCGATGCCCCCGGTTTTGCCGCCGCTTACTTAAAAGACCTCTCTCCGGGTCAGAAGGCCGTGCTGTACGGAGCGGGCGGAGCGGCCAGAGCCGTAATCCAGGCTTTTAAATCCCTGGACCTGGAAATTTTAATCACAGCCCGGAATTTTGAGGCCGCCGGGAAACTGGCCGGGGAATTTCACCAAAAAGCCGTCCCCCTGGCCGAAATTGGAGCCTGCAGCCCCTGCAGCATCGTAGTTAACGCCACTTCAGCCTCGTATGCCGCCGACCTGGATCCGGCCCCCAATTTTCCCGTATCTCCCGGCGGACTGGTCATTGACTTAAATTACGGCCGTCCGGACAGCTACTGGTCCCGGCTGGCAGCCAAAAACGGGAGCCGTTTTTCTGACGGCCTGCCGATGCTGGCTCAGCAGGCCTGCTTATCCTTTAATATCTGGACCAGGGCCGAAATTTCCGTAAAGCCCTTTACCCAGGCTCTTTCCGTCTATATGGAAAAAGGCCTGAACAAATAACAGAGCCTGCTGCGCTCCTAAGATTTCCGGCTCAAAATAATTTCAGGCCCGGCTTTTAAGGTTCCGCTTTTTTTCTTATCTGGCTCAAAAGGATGTCGGCCCGACCATGACTGACCCCGCTGCCCCGACCGGAGGCCCCTTCCTGCCTCTGGAAGAAACTATCATCCTGATCGGCTTCATGGGAGCCGGCAAAACTACGGTGGCGGGGATTCTGGCCGAATACTTTAAAAGGCCTTCAGTCGATTTGGACGAAGCCATGGAACAGGAGCTGGGTCTGACCATACCGGACATTTTCGCCCGAAAAGGGGAAGATTATTTCCGGGACTGGGAAGAAAGACTGCTGGCCCGGTTTGTTTGCGGCCCGATTCCCAGAATCCTGTCGGCCGGCGGCGGAGCGGTGGAAAGGGAGCCGAACCGCCTGCTTCTGGCCGCTTCCAGAACTTATTATCTCAAAGCCCCGGCGGAGGCTCTGTGGTCGAGACTGACCCCCCAGGACCGGGCCTGCCGGCCTTTGGCCCGGGACAGGGAAGCTTTCTTCGGCCGCTTTGCGAAAAGGGAGAATTTATACGAAGTCTCGGGCCTGGCCGTCGACGCCAGGGACGCTCCTTCGGCGGTGGCCGCCAGAATTACTGAGCATTACTTGAAAGCCGATGACTTTTCCTTAACCGCCGAAGGCAAGACGACCTTTATCAGGACTTTCAGGCCGGCCTGCAGTAATTTCGGGGAACTGCAAAAGCTGACCGGCCGGAGAAAATTCTTCTTTCTTTTGGACCGGATCTTCCGGTCCGAAGAGGAAAACCTGAAAAAACAGCTGCCCCGGGCAATCATCTGTTTTCCGGATCAGGAGGGGGAAGAGGCTAAAAATTTACAGCAGGCCGAAAAGATCCTGACTCTCATGGCCGAAGCCGGACTGGACCGCCAGGATTATCTCGTGGCCCGTGGAGGCGGCAGCCTGACTGATCTGGGCGCCTTCTGCGCCGGACTTTACAAAAGAGGCTTAAATCTGCTTTTGTGGCCCACGACTTTACTGGGAGCGGTGGATGCGGCCGTCGGCGGCAAGACGGCGGTTAACTTAGCCGGAGCCAAAAATCAGGTCGGCCACTTTTATCTGCCCAGGGAAGTCTGGCTGGAACCGGAAGTCCTGGCCTCCCTGCCCCCGGCATTGATAGCCCAGGGCTTGGTTGAGGCTTTAAAGACCGGCCTGCTGTTCGATCAAACCCTTCTGGAGCTGATCAGAACCCGCCTGGAGCTTATTTTGAAAGGCGATCTGCCTATAATTCTAGAAGTGGCCCGGCGCTCGGCCAAAGCCAAAGCCGCTGCGGTGGAAAAGGATTTCCGGGAGGAAAAGGGCCTGAGGGATATTCTGAACCTGGGCCATACTTACGGCCATGCAGTTGAAAGCTATTATGCGCCAGGGGTAAGTCACGGCCGGGCCGTGGCCTTCGGCTTGGCCGTGGCGGCGGAGCTGTCCCGGCAGCTGGCCGGCCTGGAGCCGGAACTGGCCGGGGAAGTCCAGCGTTTGGCCTTTATCCTGGCCGGCGCGTTCCCCCCGGCTGTTCCGCCCGGCGAAGTTCAAAAGCTTTTAAGGTTTGACAAAAAAATAAGAGGCGGCCAGCTGAAATTTGTCGTCCTGAAAGACATAGGTCAGCCGGAGGTTTTGTCCGGCATCGAACCGGCTTCCGTGATCAAGGCCGCCGGGGCTGTTTCGGCCAGATTCCAGAAGTAAAGCGCCGGGATCATTAAAATGCCGGCTTTAATTTCAGATTATCCGGCGGCCCGGCAGTTCAGACAGCCTGCGTGCAGAAGGGAGAGTCGTTTTGGGCAATATCTTCGGACAGTACCTGAAAGTAGCAACTTTCGGAGAATCCCACGGTCCGGCCACCGGGGTGGTCATTGACGGACTGCCGGCCGGGCTGAAAATAGATCCGGCTAAAATCCAGAGGGATTTGAACCGCCGCCGGCCGGGACAGTCCTTATTCACCACTTCCAGAAAAGAATCCGACGCCGCAGAGATCTTAAGCGGCCTGACGGCCGAGGGTCTTTCCAACGGCTCGTCTTTGGCCATTTTAATCAGAAACGAAGGGGCCGAGAGTTCCGGCTACGCAGCCTTAGCCGGCAAGTTCCGGCCAGGTCACGCCGACTGGACGTATTTCCATAAATACGGACTTTTGCCTCAGCCCGGCGGCGGCCGGGCCAGCGGGCGGGAGACAGCCGGACGGGTGGCGGCCGGAGCGGTCGCCAGGATCTTTTTAGACGAACTGTCCGAAAGCACTTTAACGGTCAGGGCCGGAGCGGCGGCCGTAGGACCGGTTAAAGCCCTGGCCAGAGACTGGGATTTTGCCGAAAGCGATCCTTTAAGGTTTCTTGACCCGGCTCTGGCCCAAAAGGCTCAGGATTTCGTCAAGGAAGCCATGGACCAAGGCGATTCGGTCGGAGCGGTCGTGGAAGTCCGGGCCGAAGGACTGCCGGTCGGGATGGGTTCGCCGGTCTTTAACAAGCTGGAGGCCAAGCTGGGGGGGGCTTACTTTTCCATCGGCGCGGTCAGGGCCGTGGAACTCGGCGAAGGCCTCGGCCTGGCGGCCGGATTAGGTTCCCAGGCTAACGATTCTCTGGGGCCTGAAGGTCCGACCGGAGATCTCCACGGCGGCGTTCTGGGCGGCATCTCGACCGGACGGCCTTTAATCTGCCGGCTTTTTGTCCGGCCCACCCCTTCCATCAGGAAAACCCAAAAGACGATCAATATAAAAGGCGAGCCTGCGGAAATTTCCGTCAGCGGCCGGCACGATCCCTGCCTGGCTCCCCGTCTGGCTCCGGTGGCCGAGGCCATGACTCTTCTGGTTCTGGCCGACTGCTGGCTGGGCCCCTACCACCGCATGGCCGAAAAACCGGAGCCTTACCTCTGAAAGGCTGAAGGCGGCTTGACTTTCAGCTTATAAATTTTCAGCTGTCTGAGGCTCTGAAGGCCGCCGGGGAAAAACCTGCGGCCGGAGAGTCCGGATGATATCTGGTGACCTGCTATGAAAAAATATAAAGCCGTTTTTTTACCGCTTGCTCTTCTGGGACTGCTGTCAGTCTGCTGCCCCTCCCCTGCGGCGGAAGGCCGGGCTTCCGCCGGCGCCCCACAGGCGCCTCAGGCAGCTTTTTTGCCTGACAGTCTGCTCTCAGGGCCGGTCAGCCTGACCGGCCCGGCCGCCCTGGACCGTTCCGTTTCCGCCTTTGCCCGGATGGCTTCCCTCAGGCCAAAAAACGCCCTGGAGACCGGTTCATTAAGCCGCCTGCATTCTAAATTCCGGGGCCGCCTCACAACGGTCATCAGCAGGCTTCAGGCTTTTTCCGATCCTCTCAGTTTTGCCCAGGCCAAGGCCAGCCCGGCATCACCGGCCCCTTCGGCCAAAGAAATCACTGACAGGGAAAAGACCCCGCCCCCGGACGCCGAAAAGAACGGCCCGCTGAATAAGGACCCGCTGGAAGAAGAGGCCGTCCTGGCGGAAAAATATTATTTCGGGGACGGGGTCCCGGCCGATTACGCCAAATCCTACGAAATAAGCCGAAGGCTGGCTGAGAAAGGGAATGCCCGGGCCCGGTTCGTCCTGGCCAGACATTATTTTGACGGCAATTATGCTGAAGGCGATTATGAAAAAGCTTTTGAAATGAATAAGCTCGCCGCCGAGCAGGGCTACGCCCGTGCTCAGAATTTACTGGGCGAAATGTACTATGCCGGAACAGGTCCGGATCAGGACAAAGCCGAAGCCGCCAAATGGTACCGGCTGGCCGCCGATCAAGGCGACCCGGAAGCTCAGGACAATCTGGGCTATCTGTATGACATGGGCCTGGGGGTTGATCAGGACAAAGCCGAGGCCGCCAAATGGTACCGGCTGGCCGCCGAACAGGGCGACGCCAACGCCCAGTGCAATCTGGGAACTTTGTACAATGACGGGCTGGGAGTCGCCCAGGACCGGGCCGAAGCATTCAAATGGTTTCGTCTGGCCGCCGAACAGGGCAGCCCGGCCGGTCAGTTCAACTTAGGCCTGATGTACAGCAACGGTTACGGCACAGCCAGGGATAAGGCCCAGGCCGCCGAATGGTACCGTCTGTCAGCTGAACAGGGCTATGCGAGCGCTCAGTACAATCTGGCCATACTGTACGATGACGGCGAAGGGGTGGCCGAAGACAAAGCAGAGGCGGCCAAATGGTACCGGCTGGCCGCCGAACAGGATCATATAATGGCTCAGACTAACCTGGGCTCCATGTATTTTGAAGGCACGGGCGTGGCCCAGGACAAAGCCGAGGCCGCCAGATGGTACCGGCTGGCCGCCGAACAGGGCCGGCCCATAGCCCAGTCGAACTTAGCCATGATGTATTATGACGGCGACGGTCTGCCTCAGAACAAAAAGGAGGGCGCCAAATGGCTGCTTCTGGCCGCCGAGGGCGGCTACGCCCCGGCTCAGACTACGCTGGCCGCCATGTACTCAGACGGAGAAGGGGTGCCCAAAGATAAGGCTGAAGCTGTCAAATGGTTCCGCCTGGCCGCCGAACAAGGATTGGCCGTGGCTCAAACCAATCTGGGCATTATGTACGCGGACGGCGAAGGAGTGGCCGAAGACAAGGCCGAAGCTGCCAAATGGTACCGCCTGGCCGCCGAACAGGGCGAAGCCCCGGCTCAGCTACTGCTGGGCATATGCTACCTTGAAGGGGAAGGAGTGGCTAAAAACAAAGCCGAGGGGGTAAAATGGGTTCAGAAAGCGGCCGACAATGGGTTCGGAGCGGCCAGGATACTGCTGCTGACTCTTAAACTGGCCTCCGAATAGGCAGCCGGTTAAGATATCTTTACGGCCGGATGCCATCGGTCAGGCCCGAATCCAGGGTCTTCGGACGGCAGGATGCAATCTGCCGGAACAGGCCGGCCTGCCCCCTCCTTTTGCGGGAAACAGCTCCAGGAATATTACACTGCAAAGCTGCCGCCGCTTCCGGCCTGAGGCCTGCCTCAGGCCTTACGGTCCGCTGCTCCGGCTCTCCGGCAGGCTGCCAGGCCACACCGGGCCTTGGGCTGCCGGGCCTTATCCGCTGACATCAGGCGGCATAATATTACAATTAAATTGGGTTATACTGCTTTGTAAACGGAGACGGCTGCGGAAGACTCTCTGAAAAAACTGCCGCCGGGCATTCAGACCTTCAAAAGGACAGCTGATGAAAAACGTCTTTATGCGGACAAAACCGCCCACCTGGCCAAACTGACTGACAGCGGCGCCAATGTCTGGCTTCTGTCCCGCCCACGGCGTTTCTTCGGAAAATCCCTGACCGTATCCGTTTTGAAGGCTCTATTTTCCGGCCAAAAGGATTTCTTCCAAGGCCTGACCGTTGAAACCGTCTGGATGAGGAGTTGTATGCCCCCCGCCCGGTAATCAGGCCGGACATCAGCGGGGCGGCTGCGAACAATGGAGCGGATGAAGCCGAGTTGTCTCTAGCCTGCCTGACTGCTGAGACCGCCAAATATCTCGGAGCGGAAATGTCTTCGGACCTCCCGTCCAGCGCAATTCTGCGCAGCCTTATCAATCAGCCCGCAGCAGAGTCCAACCGTCCTGCGGCCGTCCTCATAGACGAGTATGACTGTCCGCTTACGGCTTTTCTTAAAAAACCGGCTGAGACGGAAAAAATGCGGGAGACGATGCGCAGTTACTGCACTCAACTGAAAAACGCCGAAGAAGACATTTGTCTTTATCACCGGCATAAGCAAATTTTCGCGGGCTGGAGTATTTTCGGCCCTGAACAATATCAAAGATATTTCGGCCCTGCCGGAATACGGAGCTGTGGGCGGCTTCACCCACGAAGAGCTGAAGGCAGTTTTCAGCGGCCATCTGGAAGCATGCGGCCAAAAAGCCTGGCTTGAGCGCGAAGGCTTTATCGGACCGGATGCGGGCCTATTGCGGCGGCTTCTGTTTCGGCGGCCAGACCAAGGTCTGCAGCCCTTTTTCCGTTTTACAGTTCCTGGATGAGAAGGATTCTCAAAATTTCTGGTTCGAAACCGGAACTTCACAATCCCTGGCCCAGTACCTGGGGGACAGGAAACTGACGGCGGAGCAGTTCCAGGTCCTGCCCGTCACACAAGATTTCGCCAGAAACCCCGGTGAACCCGATCCGGCCTCTCCGGAGAGCTTTCTTTATAAGTCCGGCTGCCTAAGTCTGCGGCCGGGCGGCTCCCCGGATGATTTCACCCTGGATTATCCCAGCCGAGAAGTCCTCGAATCCATGTCGCGGCTTTTACTGAGCAGCTTTTTCGGCGGCGAACCGGAGACAGCTGCCGCCGTCAAGACATTAAACAGGTCTTTAGCCGGCGGTCAGGCCGGCGGCGTGATCCGGAAAATCAACAAACTGCTGGCCAGGATACCTTTTGACGATTACAGCCGGGCCAGCCGGGAAAAACTTGAGTCCCTTCACCCGGGCATCAATTTTGACGAATGGCTCTGCCGCTCACTGATTTATTCTTTTCTTAACGGGGCTGGCCTTGATGTCCAGGCCGGACTCCGCACTCATTACGGCCGGTCCGGCCTGGTTGTCACGCACGGAGGGCGGGGTTGGGTCATGGAAATAAAAATATTCCGGGAAGGCCGGGGCGAGACAGCGGCCAAAAACGCTTTTGACCGGATCCTGAAGAACGGTTACGCGGCCCCTTACACCAGCCCGGTTCTCCTGGGCACAGCCGTCAGTGACCGCAAAAAGGCAGTCACCGCCTGGAAGTCCGAAACAGGGAAAGACTGAACTGGTTTTGCATTAACGGCAGCTTTTTGAGTTCTAAAAAACTTAGCTTCAGCTGCCTGAGTCTCCCGGTTCAGGCGCACCATACGGTCTTTGTTCAAAACGGAAAAATTCATATTTTTGCCCTTTATTGTCGCCTCCCGTAATTACGGCCATATAATTCTTTTTCCGTAAGCAGACACCGTCAGCCTGCCCTGAACGCTGAAAGCGCAATTTTCTTCCTGACCAGTACCTGCCCTGAATCCCTGGCCAAACCATTTTCCCGGATACGGCTTTGCCCGGCAGGAGAAGAGGTCCGTTTACCTGCTGACCAAAAAAATAAGGCTGCCTTATCGCTTATAATTTAAGGAAAGGCAGGCCAAATTCAGGCGGCTTATTCCTGATGTAATTTTCCCTGGCCGTACAAAAAAGGGGGAAGCCGGCCCCGGCTTCCCCCTGACAGTTTCTCCATCGCGCTCCTTTCGCTTATCCGTTCAGGAGGGATAAGGCCATCTGCGGCAGGGAGTTGGCCTGGCTCAGCATGGAGACCGCCGCTTGAGCCAGGACTTGGTTGCGTACGAACTCGGTCATTTCTGTGGCCACATCGACGTCGGAGATGCGGCTTTCCGAGGCTTGCAGTGACTCCACCTGAATTTCCAGGTTGGTGATGGTGTTTTCCAGACGATTCTGGAGAGCTCCTATGTCGGCCCGAACTTTATCCTTCCGTTCCATGGCCTTGTTAAGGGCGTCCAGGGCTTCCTGAGCCGAAGACTGGGTCCTGACTTCCGCTCCGGCCCACTGCCCGTTGTCGGCGTTCTGGATTTCCACGAAACTGTGGCGATCCAGTCCGTTGATGATGCCGGCTGTCAGGCCAGGGGTGACGACCTCGTTTTGCCCGTCGGACAGAGCCGCAATCCAGAGGTCCCTTTCTTTGCCCACATCCCGGCCGTGGAGGGTCAGGTTCCAGACTTCCTTGCCCATGCCGGCTTTGGTCTGGATAGGTTTGAAGGTGCCCCAGTTCTGGCCGCCTAAGGTGAAGTTGGTCCCTGACTGGTTCATTTTGTTGCCTTCAACGTTTTCAAACTCAATGGCCTGGAGAGCGTCTCTGGAAGCCTGATCCCCGTCGGCCACATCGCAGGCCAGAAGATGGTTTAAATCGCCTCCTTCTTTGGCGAAGACATAGACCATATCGGCGCTGTGCCCCTGGGAGTCCACGTTCTGAACCATGGCCCAGAACTCGCTGTTGGGGTTGTGGTTAATGGCCGAGGCCAGAGCCCAGGCGCCGAAGTTGGAGATACCTGAGGCGTTTAGGTAAGGGGTGCCGGCGCTGGCCACCAAAGTCACGTACTTGGTCTTGTCGACTATGCCGGTCGTGGTTACGGTCTCCCGGCCGGAAGCGGGTTTGTAAATATCCTCCCAGTCCAGGCCTTCAATATCTTCTTCGGCGTCCGGTCCTGGATGGGGCGCAAAAGCCGTTTTGCTGACCCGGCCGAGTCCGGCTTTTCCGCTGCTATTGCCCGCGCTTTGGGCATTGGTCAGAATTGTATCCAGATCAGCATTGATGAGAGCAGTCAGATCTCCCATATTCATATAGATCGTTTGGGGCACTATTGCAGTTGCGATGATCCCTCCTGGGAAATTAACTGCTACGTTCAGCCCACTGACTGGATCGCCTGCTGTGTTGTACCCGGTCATGTCAGTAAACGAGGCTGAGGTCCCGATCTGAGGTCTGGGCGGAGTTACCTGAGCGCCCCTGGAAAGTTTGCCTTGGTCTGTGCCGCTCATACCGGCCATGACCAGCTGAATCGAATCGGTAATATGACCCCTTAAGGCCTCAAGCCCTTCGGCTGGTATAGGACCTGCCAACGAATCGGGGGAGGTCAGAGAAAAGGTGTTCACACCATAACTGACAGTAGTTATGTAATTACCGGCAGTATTTGTAATAGAGTAAACCAATTTCTCCAGCCCGAACGCTGCGGCTATGGCCGAATCATCAGTCCAGTTGCCGGTGCCGTCCACCCAGATATTGGCGCTGACAGTAATCGTTCCTCCTAATACAATCTGATTGTTCGGGCCCTGTCCGTCTAAGCCGGCAGTATTGCCGCTGTAGACATCTTTAAGAGTCAGGGCCGGAATGCTGGAGCCTTTGTCCGAGACGTTGAAGAGCAATTGGTTAATGTTACTGCCGTAGGCCGCATTCCAGGCTGATATTAAATTGGTGTTCATTACAGCGCGGGCGGCGGCGCTGCTTGCCCCGCTGCCGGCGATCGTAGCCGAAGCGGAAACAAACGAGTTAAGAATTGTGGCAAGCGTAGCGGAAGCCGCACCGAGAGCGGTTCGGGTGGCATCGGTAATGGTCAGATCGCCGGAAACTGCCCACTGACTGCTTTTAACGGTCGCCGTCCCCAGGACCGGAGTATAGTTATTGTTCTGGACAGTATAGACCAGTTCTGTCATACCAAGGCCGCTGGCCAGAGACTTATCTGTAGTCCAGTTACCGAATTCATCGGCATAGATTCCGGTATGGACCTTCATGGAGGTCTGTTCTTTTAAAGTTCTATAGTCGCCAGTACCATTAAAAATCCCTGTAGCCGCGCTGTTAATGACATCATTGACTGTCAGGGCCGAAAAACTGTTGGTATCTCCTGAAGCGATGGTAATGGAAGACATACTGGCCAGATTCAGGGCCGACCAGAGCTGACTAAGCTTATTGACCAGATTAAGTCTGGCTTCGGCCGAACTGACTGTTGAGATGGCGCTGCCCGAGACTATGGCTGAGGCCAGAAGCAGAGCGCTCAGATTGAGACCGGCCGCTAAAAGAACGTTTTTCTGGGCGCTGGTTAAAGCGTAACCGAGGCTGGAGTTGAAGACGTCTCCGCTGTTGGAGTAAGTTCCTGTGGCTACGCTCCGGTCTAAAGTCCCGGAGTAAAAAGTTCTGGTCACGGTCATATTGGCTACATCGGCTACTGTGGACGGAGCTGTCTGGGAAACGGCTTTGTCAGTCACTATCAGGCCGACATTCTGCTTGCCTGCTGCCAGGCCGGCAGTCTGAGCGGCGGACAGAATCTGGGAAAGAGAACTTTGGGCGGCGGCCACCAGATTGCCTAAATCTGTAGCTCTCGGCAGTCCGGCCAGAGCATTCCCGGTCGGGACAGTAATTTGACTGCCGCCTATATCGACTGTCACTGCCAGATTGCCAACCGGATTGGTCGAAATTGATGGACTCAGCTGAGCCTGAGTCGGTTCAAAAGGTGTTGACGGAAGCGGCGGGTTAATTTTTAGTCGGCCCTGGCCTGTCGGACTGCCGGACGCAGCGCCCTGGATACTTGTAATAGCCGTACTTATGTAAGTACTGTTCAAATTTGCCGCTAAAGTGCTCAAATTTATATTTGAAACGCCGGTAGCGCTGTAAACAGTCGAAGCGATCCCGCTAACAGTAATCAGGCAGCAGCCTAAGCCGTTTTCCACTTCAAAAACAAGCCTTTCAAAATGGCTGTTATCGAAGAGACCCCTAACTGACTGTTCATTGGTAAAATTTCCGTTGGCGTCAACAAAAATATTTGTGTAGATTTTAAGAGTCTCGCCGCTATGAATGGTGGCCGTGGCCGCGACGCCGGTACCACTCAGGACGCCGGTGCTGGCCGACGCTGAAATGGCTGCGGCAGTCGGTCCGGTCAGACCGCCTCCGGGACTGGCCGAGAGGGACAGTTCCATGCTGCCGGAATATTTTGCCACCCAGGCCGCCTGAGCCGAGGCCACAAAATTGGCTAAGGCCGCAGCCGATACGGCATCGGTTTTTGGTTTGGCCGAAATTGAGGCCGCCCCGAAACCGCTTAAATTAGCGGCAGTAATGCCGGCCGCAATCAAACTGGTCATTACTGTGGAATTAACAAAATACTTGGTTGAGCCGTTGGCGCTGGCCAGGCAGGCAGCTGAAGTGTAAGTGTTCCCGGTTATTTGATAGGTAAAGGTCGGCACACCCTGATTATTAATATGGAAGACCACTTCACTCAGACCCAAGGCTGAGGCTACCCGTTTGCTGGACGTCCAGTTGCCGTATTCATCGGCAAAGATCCCGGTATGGACATTTAAGGTCTGGCCGGAGATGATGGTGGCCGTCAGTCCTGTGCCGCTTAAAACGGTCGTCCCGGCGCAGGCCTTCAGCATGCTTGAGGTGATGGTGAAGCCGCTCGTAACTCCGGAGTTGATGGCCAGGCCGGAGAAAGAATTGAGGTTCAGAGCGTTCCAAGCCTGGAGCAGTCTGGCCAGCATCTGAGTTTTGGCCTGACCGGAATTAACCAGGGAGGCTCCGCTGGCCGCTACGCTGACCGAACTAAGACCTAAAGCCGAGACGTTTATGCCGGCGTTCCGGAGCATCTCAATCTGGGCCTGGGTCAGAGAAAAGCCGTAACCGGCCGACCCGGCCTTGATGTTGGCCAGGAAGCCCAACCCGGTGAAGTCGCCGGAGGCCGTATGCCTGTAAACGACCCCCGAGACGGGCGGAATTATTACTGTTCCGCCGGCCACTGCGGCGCTGCCGAAGATGTAAGCTTCATTGCCCATGCAGACCGCAGCTGTCCCGCCGTTTTTGATGGCCGCCGCCAGAGCGTCGGGATCCAACTTAATGCCGACCCGGCTCTGGGTGCCCAGGTTGACCTTATTGATCAGATCCTGGAGGGAATCGGAAGAGTTGACCGTGTAACGGCCGGCCAGATAACGTCCTTTCAGAAGCTCCGGATCATCGTCTTCGGTCCAATCCCAGTTATATCCGTAAGAGAAGGTCTCACCGGACTTGAAACCGGCCGGACCGTCCAAAGAATCATATCCGGCGGTGCAGCAGCCGGGACCGGCCAGCCCCTTGGCCCCGGCCGCGCCCTGACCCCAGATGTCGTTTTTGGCGTCCCCGCCGATCCTGAGACCGGACGTGCTGGTGGCCCGGACATCGCCGGTATTGATGAAGTAGTAGTCCTCATCCGGCGAGTTGCCGACTCCAAAGTGGATCTTCATGCCCAGTCCGCCGTGGAGGTTGGTGATGGACCCGTCCAGCAGCTTGACTCCGTTGAAGTTGGTGGCCGCAGCGATACGGTCAATTTCAGCGGCCATGGCCTGATATTCGGAGTTGATTATTTCCCTTTGGAGGGTTGTGTAGGTGCCGGTGGCGGCCTGTTCGGCCAGCTCCTTCATGCGGGTCAGCTTCTCGTCGATGACAGCCATGCCGCCGTCGGCGGTTTGAATCATACTGATGGCGTCGGCAGCGTTCCGGATGCCTTGGCGCATGGTCGCGATATCGGCCCTCATGAGTTCGCGGATGGCGAGTCCGGCGGCGTCGTCCGCAGCTGAATTGATTCTAAGGCCCGAAGACAGTCTTTCGACGCTGGAGGACAGACGGCCGTAGGTGTTGTTGAGGTTCCGGGCGGTGTTCATGGCCATCATGTTGTGGTTGATTACGAGACTCATGACGGTTTCTCCTTCCTTAGTCGGACGCCGTGCCCTCCGGCTGGCGGCGGAATTGAAAAATAATCGGTGTGGTTTTTCCGGCCATACCGGTCGGAGGGTAAAACGGTCTTAAGGTCCGTTCCTCTGTCCTTATCCTGAAGTCCAGTGGAACTTCCTTCAGGTATCTTATCGGAGTTCTTGTAAATCACTTTAATGTTTTTCAAAAAAATTTTATAAAAATTTGGCTGCCGCCCAATATAGCTGGAAATAAATCGCATATGCCTCAATATTTGGGAGCGGAAATTTAAAGATCCGCCGAATTATTTGTCCTAAAAGCCGAAGAGAATTTGACGGAACAGGAAGACAGCGCCAGAAATATAGGGTTTTATTAAATGTCAGAGGAGAAAAAGTGATGAGCTTAATAAATAAATTGCTTTTTGCTTTACGTTAAGTTTGTGCAGTTTGTGAGGTTTGCTGACGGAGAGAGGGATTTAACAGATGAATTTCGTATTTCGGGATTCAGCCTGAAATTTCAGGGCAATAACCATTATTAATGCCCGAACAGGCTGGGGTGGAAATACCTGGCTAAAGTCTCGACGGCCAGAGCCACCCTGACTCCGGGCTGAAGCGTATCCAAAGGCAGGACTAATATTCGGCCGGTCTCGACAGCCCTAAGCTTAGAGAGGGTCGGATCTTCTTTTAGGGCGGCAATCTTATTGTCCGCCGCCGTGGGGCCGTAATCAAGAAGAAGAAGAATCTCCGGCTGGCGGGCTGAAATTTCCGGGGCCGTAACTTTCGACCAGTACTCCATATCATTAAAAACATTGCCGCCGTTAGCCGCTTCCACCAGCTGACTTTCAAAATCCTTCGAACCGGCCGCAAAAAAACCGTCCGGCCGCATGTCCAGGATCAGAACCTTAATCGGATATAAGACCGTTAAACGGGCGGCCACAGCGGCCAGTCCCCGGTCCAAACCGGCCGCTATCCCTTCGGCTTTGTCTTCGACCTGAAATATCCGGCCGACTTCCCTTATCTGCCGTCTGTTTTCCTCGAAATCGGCAGTCTCCAGAACATAAACCGGAGGATAGGTCCATCTGAGCTCTCTGGATGCCGGGCGGAACTTTCCGATCACAAAGTCCATCCCGTCGGCAATATCCTTATTCTCCCGGGCAAAGGAGTCGCTGATTTTAGGCACCCGGCTCAAAGCCTCTTCATATTCCGGCAGTACTCCCCGGCTGTGGTCTTCATGAACCCTGGCCGCCAGGAGATGGTCCAGTCCCAGAGCGGCCATCAATTCAGAGGCCGGAACGCCGTAAGTCACTACTTTGGCTGGCTTACTTTTGACGGTCAGCGTCCGGCCGTGGTTTTCAAAGGCCATAGGATAAACTAAGGTCTTAGGGTTGTCGGCGGCCCAAGCCTCCGTCGCCTCAGTATCTTCAGATAAGAAAAATCCTAAGAGGCAGGTTATAACGAGTATGATAAAAATAGCTCTGCTCATAGTATAGCCGTCTTAAATCACCGGATAAATTTCAGGCTGAATAATCAGCTGAAGCGCTTTTTGACTCCAATATTCAACTATAAGGCCGGCGGATCCAAAGACCTCACATTCCAAGATGCCTGTTTCGGTCCGGGTAAAATTGGCCGATGTGAATCGTCCGGCTGCAATGCTGAAAGGGCTGGCCAGGAGCTGACCAACAGATTCCGGGTGATCTGAAATCAGACAGTCCCGAATGTTCCGCATCCCAATTAAGGCCAAAGAACGAGGAAATTTGGTATTAGGGTAACCGGAGCGACAGAGATAACCATCCCTAATCTGAGTCAAAAACGTTATCAGCGGCACATCCTCCAAACAGCCGGCCTCATCAAAAAATACCAACAAATCTCTGTTCAAAGCCGCGCATATGAATTAAGCATGAACTTTACTTTATTCATCGTATCATCAGTATAAATTTGAGAATTATTGGCGTACGCCAACTCAGCAGGCTCAGTAATTTCTGAAGCCCTTAGTCCAGAGTTAACAGCCGAGACCACTCTGGCCATGTCTGTATCGTAATCCTTAACCGGCTTTAAAGAGGCTAATGAACAGCTGAGAGCATAATACCCGCCTTTTGAGTTGATTCGCTCAGTTAAGGCATTAAGAAAAGTGGTTTTACCGGACTGCCCTGGAGCATGGAGAATAAAACAATCTTCATTGCCAATCATATTCACTATGCCGGGAATACGGGGGAGGACCGGAAGCATATAATGTTTTGACGGCAAGCACGGCCCGGTTATGTTGAATTTTTTTTTCGGATTCATAGCCGTAATGTGCCTCATGATAGGCCGGAAAAGCTGCTTAATTGTAAAAACCGCTTAAACTCGGACAGCTCTGCTCAACAGATTTGCAACGCATATTTTAGAATTATAGCGCACTGCCCCGGACAGCAGTTAAAGCATTAAGAAAAATTGTTTTGCCGGACTGCCAGGGAGCATGAAGAATAGAATAATCCTCATTGCCTGTCATTTTCATTATACCTGGAATACGGGGAAGGACCGGAAGCATATAATGTTTTAACAACAGGCATGGCCCGGATATGCTGAATTCTTTTATCGGATTCATAATTGCAATTTCTCACCGCAGGCCGTAAAAATACTTAATTCTAAAAAACCCTGAACCCGGACAGATCTGTTCAATAGAGTTTAACGCATATATAAAATTATAGCACAACTGTCCCAGCCAGGCGATCCTGAAATCCAGAAAAAAACGGAATCCGTATCCGCCTCAGATAGTAAACAACAGTTTATAAAAGCAGCCTGAGACAAGCGGCCCGGGACATTTCCGATCCAAGACTAAAAACAAATCGGCATAAAATAAAAATCCGCCTGGTTTCAGGCTGAAAAAGGATTCTGAAAGCTTGCGTCATTTTTAGAGCATAGGCAGGCATTAATATACAATAAATATTCCTATAAAGTATCTATGTTTCTATTTTACTAATTTTAATTAGTATTTTAATGTTTTTGATTTTTCTGTCTTCAAGGCCGCTGCCTCCGGAACCGCTCAGGCCGGAACAATTGACCGGTCAAAAGCGCTTTCCTTTCAAAGCCTTAAAAATTAAGGCAGATTTTTTGGCGCGGTCCTGATAATTTTCTAAATTTGGGGCTTGTTATCTTAAATGAAGTGAACTATAATGTGGCCCGGTTCACCAGTGGAGTCCCTCGGCTCGGCGTACGTTTTGCCGCTAACCCCGTCAGGTCCGGAAGGAAGCAGCGGTCCGCGGATCTGAACATGTCGCTGAATACCGGGGGGTTCCACTGGTGGACTTTTTTCAGCTCCGGAGCAGCTGTCTCCGGAGCTGATTTTTTAAGCCCAGGTAATCAGACCCATCACAAAAGGATTGCCGAGCTTTTCCCGGCTGGGGGTAATCCGGGCCGTAAACCCGAACCGGCCGGCCGTGTCGCAGTCTATCCTGGCCTGATAGAACCAGAGCCCGCCTTCCTCCTGGCTTACGGGACTCATGGCCAGGGTTTCCCGACTGGTAAACTCGCCCTGATGGTCCATGGCCCCGTAGTAAACTTCCACTGTCACGTCCTCGGGCGCCAGAGCGCCCAGTTTAACTTTGGCGCTGACGGTCACCACCTCGCCGACTGTTTTCGTGCCCTCTTCTGCGCAGGACAGATCCTGGACAGCCAGTTCGTTCCAGCTGACCATAAGCTTATTGCGCCAGGCGGCCTGTTCGCTGGCCACCTGAAAGTTATTGGACGTCAGCAGATTGTAACGTTCTGAGCACTGGCGGTAGAACCTTTCGAAGTAATCCCGGACCATGCGGTGAGAACTGAAACGGGGCACCAGATCTTTGATGCTGTTGCGCATCATTTCCACCCAGACTAAAGGTATGCCGTCGGAAGTCCGGTTATAGAAGCTGGGAGCCACCTGATGCTCCAGGAGATTGTAGAGAGCCTGACTTTCGGTCAGGTCCTGAAGTTCCTGGTTGGGTTCCTCTTCGCCGTTCCCGATGGCCCAGCCGTACTGGGGCGCATATCCTTCATCCCACCAGCCGTCTAAAATGGAAAGGTTCAGAACGCCGTTGGCCAGAGCCTTCATGCCGCTGGTGCCGCAGGCCTCCAGCGGCCTTCTGGGGTTATTGAGCCAGACATCGCAGCCGGCCGTCAGTAAGGCGGCCAGGTACATGTTGTAATTTTCAATGAATAAAATCCGGTTATTGAACCGGTCTTCCCGGGAGAAGTGAATGATCTTTTTAATGAAGGCCTTGCCGTCATTATCCTGGGGGTGAGCCTTTCCGGCAACAATGATCTGAATAGGCCGCTCAGGGTTGTTTAAGATATGGGACAGCCGGTCCGGGTCGGAAAACAGGAGAGTGGCTCTTTTGTAGGTGGCAAAACGTCTGGCAAAACCGATGGTCAGGGTATCGGGACTGAAGATCTCCATGGCCCTCTGGAGGCTGGAAGCCGGAGCGCCCTGCCTTTTAAGCTGACGGAATAAAGCCCGGCGGGCAAAAGCCACCAGTCTTTCCCGGCAGTGACAGTGAGCCCGCCAGAGTTCCGATAAAGGTATCTGGCTGATGAACTGCCAGATGTGTTCCGGATCCGGATCTTCCTTCCAGTCCTGACCCAGATAACGGGTGAAAAGCCTCGACATTTCCCTGGAGGCCCAGGTGGAGACGTGTATGCCGTTGGTCACCGAATCAATGGGCGTATCTTCGACCGTGGTTTTTGGCCAGATATTCTGCCACATCCGTCGGCTGACGAGGCCGTGAAGCCTGCTGACTCCGTTGGCGTGGGACGCCAGACGCAGCGATAACGGAGTCACTCCGAAAGGCTCATTGTCATCGCGGGGGTTAACCCGGCCGTAACCGAGTAAAACCGGCCAGCTGATGCCCAGTTCTTTGCCGTAATCTTCCAGATAAGCCCTGGCCAGATCCGGATGGAAAGTGTCGTTTCCGGCCGGCACCGGAGTATGGGTGGTAAAGACGGTCGAGGCCTGGACCACTTCCCGGGCTGCGTCAAAAGACAGGCCGAAGTCTTTGCGGAGAAGACTAATTCTCTCCAAGGCCGAAAAAGCGCTGTGACCTTCGTTCATGTGGGTTACGGTCGGAGTCAGACCCATGGCCCTCAAAGCCCGAACGCCGCCGATGCCCAGAACTATTTCCTGACGGATGCGCATCTCCCGGTCGCCGCCGTAAAGCTGAGCGGTTGTGCCCCGGATGTCCGGGGGGTTTTCGTCCAAATCCGTGTCCAGCACATACAGAGGAATCCGGCCCACGGAAATGCGCCAGACGGCAACAGCGGCCTGACGGTCTTTAAATCGCACATAGACTTTCAAAGGCAGACCGGCGGAATCCGTCACCCGGACTAAGGGCATGGAATCAAAGTCATTGGAGGGGTAACTCTCCATCTGCCAGCCGTCATTATTGAGATACTGGGCGAAATAGCCTTCCTGATACAGAAGGCCGACTGCCACCAGGGGGATATTCAAGTCAGAAGCTGATTTTAAGTGATCCCCGGCCAGGATGCCCAGACCGCCGGAATAGATGGGCACGCAGGTCGTCAAACCGAACTCGGCTGAAAAATAGGCCACACAGGTCTTGTCCTTGTCCACTGCCGGGCTGCTCATATAGAGATCAAACCGGTGAGCGACCTCATCAAGCTGGGAGGTAAAGCCGGTGTCATGTTCCAGCTCATCAAGGCGCCTCTGCTCGACTAAGCCCATCAAAACGACCGGGTTATGGCCCGACTGTTCCCAGAGCTTGGGGTCGATCCGCTGGAAGATATCCCGAATCTCGTTCTGCCAACTGAAGATGACATTGTAGGCCATGCGTTTCAAGGCCGCCAGCCGCTCCGGAAACCTAGGAACAACTTTGAATTCCTGTTTGGCTTTCATGCAAAATACTCCTGCGCTTAAAATACGCCTGATCGGCCATGGCGCTGTTATTTAGTTAAAAAAGCTGGCCCTGACCGCCAGGAAACCGAGCCTGGCCTAGCCTGCTAACCGGCTGGGGCGGAAAGAACAATAACTCCCAGCATCCCTATTAGACCGAAAAGAACTCGGCCTAAATCTATATTATATTAGACTAGCCCTAAAATTTCCATTTAAAAAAAAGGAGCCGGGAATTATCAATCTGTTTAAAAAATTACCTTGAAACAAGAGACAAAAATATCTAAAGAGGCTTATTGACAAAAAAATAGTCTTTTACGCTATTAAATGGCCCAAAAACTCTTCGGTGAAAAAAGCTTTTTCCGGGCCGCAGGGACTTTTGAATCTGGAGGTTATTTTATCTTAATCCCGGATTAAATCAAATTTTTGAGGCCCAACGTAAGGCTGACCGCTAACCAGCAGCCTATAGTGAGTTCGGAGATAGCCGCCGGTTACGGGTATTTTTTGCTTAATAGCTTAAAATTTAGAAATTTATATCATAAATTATATCTATATAAATGAATAATAAAATTTATATGTCTATTTAAAACCCTATTCCCTGAATTTGTTCAGGCAGCGCCGGCCTTAGGAAACCAAATCACCTGTGCCTGAGGCCTTAGCAAAAACCCTGTGTTTTCAGGCGCTGAACAATAAAAGTTAATGATATCAGCTGGCTGTAAATCCTATTTTCAAAAAAACGGACTTCTGGCGACGCCGTCAAATCTGATTGCGGATGCCCGAACTAAAACAGCTCTGGTCTGACTTACTGCTGTCAAACCTGCCGCCATGCACCAGAGCGCAGAACGGCTGGATCAAGCGTCTCTCAGCCGTAGGCTTTAAGCTGGGGCTGTTCCTGTCTTCCTCACAATGCAGCTTAACTCCAAAAAATTTCTTTCTCCGCCGTGTTCACGGTATAATGGAGAATGATTAAGCCTTATTTCCGGCCAAGCCAGTACCGCCACGTTTGCCAGAACCGAAGACCTCAATCAGCCTGAAAGGCTTCCGTCATGAGCGGTTTAATAGAACTGCAGGCCGGGCTCGCTGCTTTTCCGGCAATTCGCCAGGAAGGCTGTTTTTACGCCGGCAAGACCCAGCTTCTCCGCCAGCTTATCAAAGTTCCTAAGCCCTATTTCCTGTCCCGGCCCCGCCGGTTCGGCAAATCTTTAACGCTGAACGCCTTGGAAGCCATTTTAAAAGGCCGGCGGGAGCTTTTCGAAGGACTTTGGATCGACAGCCATGCAGAACATATTGCCTGTATGTTTATCTTTTGTTCTTTCTCAGAACACCCGTCTTTCGGCCATAATAAACTGAGACCGGGATATATTTTTCCTCTCATAAGCTCAATTCCGGCATCAGGCTCAGGTGTAAACGTGGAACGACAAACAACAGGCTTTGTTTCAGTGAACTGCCCATTATGCTGAAAAGAATCAGTCTGACACTTGGAACACTTAAGTGTTGGCAGCTCATGTTTCCGCCCCCCAAAGGCGGCACCGCTGCAAAAAAACTGCTCAATGATGCCTCCTGAAGCCATCCTTTTACAACTGACGGAAAAACAGAATTTAAGCTTTTCAGGAACTGTTTCTTCTTCCGAAGTCTAAACTTTTCCCATTGTCTCAGTCTATAGGGACAGCCTGCCGGAAAACGGCCCGATAATCAAAGTGGAGCCGGATACTGAGCTGCTCCAAATGGGCCAGTTCTTCGGGAAACGGTTCATAGGGCGCCGCTCCTCTTAAGGCTTCCATGGCTGCGTAATCTAAAGAGGGACTGCCGGAGCTTTCCTCGACCATAATCAAAATAACCTGGCCTAAACGGTCTAAGGTCATGACAGCCGTAAAACGGCCGGGCTGAAAACTGCTTCTGGCTTCTGGCGGCAAAAGCCAGTGCCGGGCCACGGCGCTGCGGACCGTGGTGTTGTAGGACTTAAAGCGGGGCGCCGTCTCTTCGACGCTTACGCTGTTATTGGGCGAAGAACTGACGGCCGGGCCTGCCGCCTCAGCCTCGTCGGCCCAAATGCTGGCACCGGACTGCAGCGGCAAATTCGGTTCGTTCAGGGTTTCGGCCGGAATTTCCCCCGGCGTCTGGGCATCCTCAGCTAAAGGTTCAAAAGATCCGGGCGGGATTGGCGGCTGGGACGGCATTTCGGCCGGCGGCTTGAGAGCTGTTTCTGTCTGATCGCTGTCCGGCAGAGATATTTCAGCCGGTGTTCGGACCGGCGTCTGAACCGGTTCCGGCGCCGGTTCAACCAGAGCGGCGGGATTTAATTCCAAAGTCATTTCCACCAGCCGGGGGGCGGCTTCTATATTGTCCAAACTGCCCAGGTACTCAAAACCCAGCTGCTCCCAGCCCAGAAAAGCCAGCAAATGGATCCAGGCGGCCAGAAAGATAAAGACCACCAGTCTCTGGCGGGCGGGGTGGAACCATGACAGCGGATAATCTTCGTAAACGGAATTAAGGCTCATGTGACCGCCTCCTCCGGGGGATGGGGATTAATCCAGAGCTCTTCTTTTCTCTCAAACCACCAGTGATCCGGATCGGCTCGGGCCAGTTCCCGGGCCAGATTTTTGGCCGCCGCCGTCTGGAGGCGTTTTTCGGCGTAAAAAAGCCAATCTTCGGCCTGCCGCCAGCCGTGAACAGCCAGACGCCTCAGTTCCAGCATCATATCCAGCTGGTCGGCGTCCCCGGCCAGTCTGGCCTCCAAACTTCGCCCTTCGTCCCATTCGGCTCTCAGGGCGGCCAGCTCTTCGGCAAACGGCAGTCCTATGATAGCGTCTGAGACCGCCTTTGTCTCCAAAGAATTAACATACCTCTTGTTAACGTAGTTGAGATCGCCGGTCCTGGCTTCGGCCAGGTCATGAAACAGAGCCAGCTTGAGCAGCTTTTCCGAATCGGCTCCTTCTGACAGACGGCCCAGAACAAAGGCAATCATGACCACCCCAAAACTGTGTTCGGCCACGTTCTCATGACCCCGGCCCAAAAACTGATAGCCGGTTCTGGGAGTCCTCTTTAAACTGGCCGCCTCAAACAAAAAATCCAATATTCTTAAATCTGACGCGCTCATGAGCCGGCCCTTAATATTTTCTTCAAAAATTGACCGGTGTATGAACCCGGGGTTTTGGCAATCTCTTCCGGACTCCCGGCGGCCAGGATCCGGCCGCCGCCGTCCCCGCCTTCGGGACCTAAATCAATTATATGGTCAGCGGCCTTGATGACATCCAGATTATGCTCAATGACTATGACCGTATTTCCCTGATCGACCAGCTTTTGAAGGACTTCCAGCAGCTTCTTCACATCATCGAAATGAAGGCCGGTCGTCGGCTCGTCCAGGATGTAGACTGTCCGGCCGGTACTGCGGCGGCTTAATTCCTTGGACAGTTTGACCCTCTGGGCCTCGCCGCCGGATAAGGTGGTAGCCGACTGGCCCAGACGGATATAGCCCAGGCCCACATCGTACAGGGTCTCCAGTTTTTCCCGGATAAGAGGGATGTTTTTAAAGAATGCCGAAGCTTCGGCCACCGACATTTCCAGCACATCGGCGATGCTGGCTCCGTTATATTTAATTTCCAGAGTATCCCGGTTATAGCGGCGGCCGCCGCAGGTATCGCACTTGACATAGACATCGGGCAGAAAATGCATCTCAATTTTCAAAATTCCGTCGCCCCGGCACGTCTCGCAGCGTCCGCCCCGGACATTGAAGGAAAACCGGCCGGGCTGGTAGCCTCTGGCTTTGGCGGCGGGCAGCCGGGAGAAAATATCCCGGATGGGCGAAAAAAGGCCGATGTACGTGGCAGGGTTGGACCTGGGCGTCCGGCCGATGGGACTTTGATCGATATCTATGACTTTATTGATTAATTCCGTCCCGGAAGCGGACTCATAAGTGTCCGCTTTTGGGTAATAGCGGTGGCAGCTTGTGACCAGGGCTCTGTACAACGTCTCCAGAACAAGAGAAGATTTGCCGGAGCCCGAGACCCCGGTGACGCAGGTCAGGACGCCCACCGGAAACTCGACAGTCAGGTTTTTTAAATTATTGGCGCGGGCATCTTTGATGATTATGCTGTCCCGGCCGAATCTTCTTTTTTTAGGCACAGCCACTTTTTTCCGGCCGGACAAATACTGGCCGGTCAGAGACTTGGGGCTTTTGATAATATCTCTGGGAGTTCCGGCCACGACGAGATGGCCGCCATTCTCCCCGGCGCCGGGCCCTAAATCAACCACGTAATCGGCCTCAACTATGGTCTCGGCGTCGTGTTCCACCACTATAACTGTATTGCCGTGATCCCGCATCCTCCTCAAGGCGGCCAGGAGTTTGGCGTTGTCCCTCTGGTGCAGGCCGATGGAAGGCTCATCTAAAATGTACGTGACCCCCACTAACTGGGAGCCTATCTGGGTCGCCAGCCGGATGCGCTGACTTTCGCCGCCCGACAAAGAACCGGAGGACCGGGCCAAAAACAGATATCCTAAGCCGACATCATTTAAAAAGCTCAGCCTTTCGGTGATTTCCTTAATTATCCTTTGGCCGATGTCCATTTTCTGCTTGCCTAAATCCAGGCGCTTAAAGAAATCCAGACATTCTTTGACAGGCAGGCGGGTCAGTTCTGAAATGCTTTTCCCGGCCACTTTAACGGCCAGAGCTTCGGGCTTCAGCCGTTCCCCGCGGCAGGAAGGACAGTCCCTGTAGCTCATGTAGGCGGATAAGATGTCTCTGGTCGACTGGGAGGTGGTTTCCAGCCACTTTCTCTCCAAATTCTTCAAAACCCCTTCGAAGGGCCGGAGATAGGTATGGCTGCGGCCGTACTGTTCGTAAGTGAAGCGGATCTCTTCCCGGCCGCTGCCGTTCATAATGACTTTGACAGCTTCCTCGGGCAAAGTATGAAACGGGGCGTCGGGGTCCAGACCGTAATGATCGGCCACTCCTTCCAAAAGGCTCGTATACTGGCCGAAATGATTGTACCAAGGAGCCACTGCTCCCTCATTGAGGGACAGGTCCTGATCCGGTACCACCAGCAGGGGATCGAAGAAGCTGTCGGCGCCAAGGCCGCTGCACTTCGGGCAGGCGCCCTGGGGACTGTTGAAGGAGAACAGCTGGGGCGTCAAATCGGGAAAAGACAGGCCGCAGTAATCGCAGGCGAATCTTTCCGAGAAAAAGAGCTCTTCCTTAATTTTCTGCTTTTCGTCCACCAGGGCGGCAATGAGCTGACCTTCGGAGGTTTTTAAAGCCAGTTCCACCGAATCCGTCAGGCGGTGGCCTAAATCCTTTTTAATGATTAGCCGGTCAACCAAGACTGAAATATCGTGCTTTTTTTTCTTGTCCAGATTAATGTCCTGACTTAACTCGACAATTTCGTTCCCCAGCCTGATCCGGGAAAAGCCGTCTTTTCTCAAGCGTTCGAAAAGTTTGGCGTGCTCCCCTTTTCTGGCCGCCACCAAGGGAGCCAAAAGCCACAGTCTGGTCCCTTCAGGCAGAGCCTGAATCCGGTCCACGATCTCCACCGGAGACTGGGCTTTAATGGGCCGGCCGCATTGGTAGCAGCAGGGCTCGCCGACCCGGGCGAACAGTATCCGGAAGTAGTCGTAAATCTCTGTTACCGTTCCGACGGTCGACCGGGGATTTTGACTGGTCGTCTTCTGTTCAATGGAAATGGCCGGGGACAGACCCTCAATTAAATCCACATCAGGTTTGTCCATCTTTTCCAGAAACTGGCGGGCATAAGCCGACAAAGACTCCACATACCTTCTCTGGCCTTCGGCGTAAATCGTGTCAAAAGCCAGAGAGGATTTGCCCGAGCCGGACAGGCCGGTGATGACGGTCAAACGGTCCCTGGGGATGTCTACGTCTATATTCTTAAGATTATGCTGCCTGGCGCCGCGAATGATAATCTGATCTTTAGTCAAGAAAACCTCACCTCCAATTCCAAAGCCTGTTCCCCCAAAAACCCAGTTTTCTCAAAGCTGACCCCGGCTGACCAGCCAGTAGAGAGCCAGCTCATAGGACTTAGCCCCAAAGCCGCAGACTGACCCGACGGCGGCCCCGGCCAGAAAGGACCGGTGCCGGTAATGTTCCCTTGCCGCCGGATTAGTCAGATGGACTTCAACCACCGGTTTTTTGACCGACAAAACCGCGTCCCTTAAGGCCAGAGAGGTATGGGAATAAGCCCCAGCGTTTATGACAGCCCCGTCATATTCTTTCACCAGCCGGTGGACAGCCTCAACCAGCTGGCCTTCGTGGTTGGACTGGAAAAAATCAAGTTCGGCTGACCATTTAGCTCCCAGGGCCGCCAAATCCCGGTTCAGGTCGTCTAAAGTCTGGGAGCCGTAAAGTTCCGGTTCCCGCTGGCCTAAAAGATTAAGATTCGGGCCGTTAATTACCAAAAATTTCATTGTTTTCCTCTATATTGCAGCATTAAGTTATTTAAGACAAGAAATTACAATAAAAAAACCAGATTTATCTGGCTGACAAATAACCGTGATGGCTTTGCAAAAAACCTGTTTTCAGAAGTCTAATCATAAAAAAATATAATAATATCAAGCACTTGCAAATAAGTTTTTCTAAAAAACGGACTTTTACGAGGCAGTCATAACCCTGACCGGCACTTTTAACCGGCTCATGATATCACACTTTGGCTGAAAACAAAGAAATTTCGGCAGAAATTTTCCATACACGGGTTTTCAGTAAATTCGGGCATAACAGCCGGAATGGGAGTTACCTTAAACTCCAACAAATCAGCAGTGCAGTGACGTCTGAAGCGGCCGGGAATTAAAGAGGAACATAGGCTGCTGCCAATGGGCTGCCTCTGCAATTGCCAAGGCTATAAGTGACCTTTGGGATACAGAAGCGGAAGAGGCCCAATGACCATTTTAGGGTTAGCCGAAGACAATTGGATTAGCTTAAATTCCTGCAATAATCAATGATTCCAACATTATTACCTCGGCGGATAATTTTGATAAATTATAAACACCGTACCATTTAAGGATATTGTGGAATTAAAACTTTTTTATCCTTACCACAAACAGAGAATATATATTGCATTATTTTTATTGCATAATATATGCATGAAAACAATTGAACCTGCCAACACAACAAAAACGTATCCGCAGATGATCAGAGACCGGGTGATTAACCTCCATCGTCGGAATTTCCCGGCGCTCATCATCGCTTTCATGCTACTTGTAAGCGTTCCTACTGTCTGCCGCTGGGTTGAGCGGTATGAACTCGCCGGAGAGGAAGGGCTGGCGGCCAAAAAACGCGGCAGACCTGTCGGGACAGGAAGGAAGCTCTCACCT
>JAISEL010000135.1 GCA_031264185.1 Deltaproteobacteria bacterium | reverse complement strand
ACTTCTCCTGGAATCCGGCTTAAGGTTTCAATCAGTTCCGGCAGGCCGGACCAGGAGCTTTCGGTTAAAAAAAGTTTTTCCAGCCTGGGAAAACCTATTTCTCCGGCCAGAGCGGCGATACGCATTAAAAAGTCATATTCACCCCGCCGCCCGCACCACAGATCGTGCAGGCGGCCCAGACCGGCCAGAGTCAGGCTGAGGCTCATAAAACCGGCCTCTTTTTTTTCCAGCAACAGCTCTTTCAGTTCATCATCCGGCCTAAATGCAAGACCGTTTATCTGAAGCGGCAGAGGCTCGTACCCGCCCCGGCGGCATAACTCAAAGCGGAGCTTTAAGTCTTTCATGGGCATGGAGGCCATGGTGTGCAGCTGGACAGGGGCTATAACAAACCCGGTCAGTCCCCTTTGGTCCCGCCAGTTGAGAAAACGCTCCACCACCTTAGCGTAACGGTCAAATGCTATGTTGTGAAAACTCTTTGGCCCCACCGAACAGAAACGGCAGTGATTGGCGCAGGGAGCGCTTTCCCGCATGATCGACAAGCCTTTGGCGGACAATTTCCTAACCGGATTCACCATAAGGGGTATTCCACCGAAAAGAGGAGCGCTCTGGGCAGACCAAGATACAAGCCGTTCATCCAGTAATTTTTATTGGTTACGTTGGTGACATCCAACCTAAAAGTCAAAGGACGGTCGTTTATATTGATTCGGTATCGGGCGCCAAGGTCAAAAACCGTCACCGCCGGCCGCCGGTCTGTGTTCATGATGTCAGCGTAAAGGGCGCCGAAATGATAAAGCCCGCCGGTAAGAGTGGCGCCGGAAATGAAAGGGATATTATATTCCGCGTACAGCTTAATCATGTTATTGGAGACATTGGCCGGTCTGTTGCCTTCCAGGGCCGGGTTGGCTCTCTGTTTTTTGACTTTGGCGTCCAAAAAGGTCAGACCGCCGTACAAAGTCAGATCATCGAAAACTTTGCCAGTGGCCGTGAACTCCACACCCCGATGTACCTGGCGGCCGCTCTGATACCTGGTCTGGGTATTGTTGGGATTACGGAGATCATATTCCAGAGCCTTATCTATCTCAAACAAAGCCAGGGTCAAAAGCATTCCCCCCAGTTCCGCTTTGGCTCCGAATTCATACTGCTCGCTGATAAAAGCAGGCAGGCTCTGTCCGGCGTTTGTGAACAAGGGGTTACTGACCAGGGGTACAAAAGAGCCCTTTTCCATGGCTTCCATGTACGTGGCGTAGAGCGTAACCTCAGGCACGGGTTTAAACATCAGTGAAAACGACGGGGTGGCTTTGCTTTTGTCATAATCGTCGGCCGTTCTCAGCCGGGTGTTGACATTATAGTTGGAAGCCTTGATATTGGCGTAGTTTAGACCTAAAAGGGCGCTCCACTTGTCTCCGAAACTCAACTGGTCGCCGATGATGAAATTGGTCTGGGTCAGTTCGGCGGTGGTGTTCAAGCTTCCCAGCAAAGAAGTCTGTTTTTGGACATAATCGTCAATATTGAAACCCATTGTCAAGTTATGGCCTATAGGACCTGTGTTAAATTTAAAGTCTCCGTACAGATAGCCGGCCATCATGTCATAGGCAAGGGGAGTGAGGGAATTGATGGCTGAGGTGTAAAAGCCGCGATTAATGGTGTTGTTGACGTAAACCTGATCTTTTTGATAAATATTGTCATACTGATAACCGGCCCGGAACGAAACTGCCTCGCTTATGTCCAGCTTAACCCGGGCCCCAAATTCATAGCTGGAAGTGGCGAATAACGCGGTGTCGGTATTGAGCCAGTTTTTGGAAGTGTCCAGGGCTTTCGGGGAGCGGACTCCGGCTGCGGTTGCCCAAGTGGGCGAACCGTTTTCGCTTCTGAAATTATGATAGGCCCCGTTTAACTGGATAAGTAAGTTGTCCGACGGCTTAATATCTATGGCTCCGCTGACGAAGCTGCGTTTCAGTCTTTGGTCATCCACCGCCGTATGGCCGTCCTGGCCCAGAATATTCAGACGATAACCGAAAACCCCGTTATTCCCAAGGGGTCCGCCCATATCCACGTGAGCGTAATAATTTTCTCCGCCTGTGCCGCCCACCCTGAGTTTGGAGAAAGCTTCGGTCGTTGGACGTTTCAGAACATAATTGATAGTCCCGCCGACATTGGCAGGTCCGTACAGAAACCCGGACACGCCGCTTAAGACCTCTATTCTTTCCTTATCTTCCACCGCCAGCTGAAGAAACATGCTGCGCATACCGTCCTGCATACGGCCGCTGGTGTTGGGCGTACTAAAACCCCTGATGATGAAGTTGCTGATTCCTCGGGCACCGCTCGTCCAAGGCTGAATGACCGGATTCATCCTATAGACATAATCGGTGTTACCTGCCTGGGAATTTTGGAGGAGTTCGGAAGACATGACGTTGATGGAATAGGGGGTGTTCAATAATTCCATCCGTCCCCAAGGGCCGGTGGCGGTGGTGGATTTAACCACATAGCCTTTTTCTTCGGTCCCTTCCGGTTCAGTCGCCGCTTCTCCCTCGACCAGGACCGGAGGCAGGGCCTCAGTGTCGGCATTAACCGAAAAGCAACTCGCCAAAACCAGAACTATGACCCAGGCTATAACCGCCAAACTCTTTACCCTGCGCATAAACAAACACTCCTTGATTCTTAAATTAAGCTAAATAAAACGCTCCCTGAGCCTTAAGCTGGTTTCAAGGCCAAGCCGAAAAAACCGACTCCCAGGCCGGGAGCAACTAAGTAAACTATAATTGGAAAGAAATTTTGTTAAACAGTAGTTAAGAGAGAGAGAGAGAGAGAGAGAGAGAGAGAGAGAGAGAGAGAGAGAGAGCAATAATTGTGCCAATTATTATAGCCCAGTTATAACTGACAAACTCTTTACCAGCGGATAAACTAACGCCCCTTGAATCTTGAATTAGGCCCAATAAACAGCTCCATAAGCCTTGAGCTGCTTTTTGGTGCCAGGCAGAAAAAAACTGGCTCCAAGGCTGAGAGAGCCTAAGTAAACTATAATTTAAAGAAAATTTAGTTAAATAATGAGAGAGAGAGAGAGAGAGAGAGAGAGAGAGAGAGAGAGAGCAATAATCGTGCCAAATCTTGCGGTTCACTGATTAAGAAATGTAAGATATTTTTGGGCGGAATTTTCATGGTCTATAAAACTATTTCTCCCTGATCATAATAAACATACATATATAAACTGACTTGAAATTCTCAGGCCGTAAAACATTAAGAGCTGTTACGTCATTTTTTTTTAGCTTTATATGGACGTAATTATTATTCTTAAAACAAATATCCTTGTCAAGAGGGAAAATGAATAGCATCAGGAATTTAAAATTCTGGGAGAACCGGTCATCCGGATTTTTTAATAATTAGCAGCTAATAAATAATAAAAAAATATTATTTATACCTAATATTGAATTAATATTTATAAATTCACAAAAATTATTGACGGATTGTAAACGAGAACCGGAATATCAATACAGTCGGCCAAATTGAGGACCGAATCTCTAAGACTAAACAGTCAAAAAATCCTGGACGACCTAAGAGTTTCTTTTCAGCCGACCAAAACTCTAATAATGGTTCTGCCCCGTTAGGAGCCAATCAGCCATTCCACCTGAAAAACCGGAAAGTCGGCCGTCATAGGTATTACCGCTTGCCACAGACTGACGTTAGAAAAAAGTCCGGAAGACCACAAGACTCCAAAATTACGGTCACCATAGTTGTTGTAATCATTCACAGAAGGTTATCCCGACTGAATGAGATCTCCTGCGGGTCTCCAACAACTATGATAGTTGAAGAAACCAAAATGCCGTAATATGATATAGTGAATCTATATGATTAGACCTGATTGTATCAGCACCATCACGAAGACCTGACAAAAGAAGGGACAGATGGACCATAAGCGACCTAAACCATCGGAACTGCCTGAATTGCTTCCAGGGATCCAAAATTTCGATAAACTGCGAAAAAAGAACGCCTTATACGTGGACAAGACGAAATTTTTTCCTATGCTGCTGAAGAAGGGAGTTGTAGTTTTCTGCGCCCGGCCCAGGCGTTTCGGCAAATCGCTGACCGTTTCGGCCCTGGACGCCTTCTTCTCCGGGCGGAAGGATCTCTTTCAAAGATTAGCCGCTCTGGAATTCATGAATTCCCGCAGGTTCACTCCAAAACCGGTCATTCGCCTTGACCTAAGTGAGGCTGATGACTGTGAAACACGGGACGACCTGGAAGAAGCCATAAGGTCCTGTCTGAGAGTCAACGCCAAACGGCATAAGGTCTCATTAAGAGGGAACAGGTGCTTAACCGCCTTTTCCAATTTGCTGGAAGATGTACACGATGCCACCTCCCAAAAAATTGTCTTACTGATTGACGAATACGATTCTCCCGTCATAAGCCTAATCCAAAGGGAATTGACCTATGACCCTAAGCTGGTGGAACAAACTCGAAATTTCATGCGCTCATTTTATTCTAAAATCAAATCCAGTGATGAGTATCTGGATTTCGTTTTCATCACTGGGATTTCCAAGTTTTCCCGGATGGGGGTCTTTTCGCCTCTCAATAACCTCGTGGATATCTCTCTTGATTCTGATTTTGCCGCCTTCATGGGGCTTACCCAGAAAGAACTGGAGATAAATTTCGCCCCGTACATTAAGAGTACAGCCAAGCAACTGCGGTTGAGCGAAAAGGAGCTTTTGGAGCATATCAGGGACTATTATGACGGTTTTTCTTTTGACGGGCGGACCAGAGTCTACAACCCCTTCTCCGCTCTGCTTTTCTTTGAAGACCGGGAATTTAATAATTACTGGATGGAATCAGGTTCCAACGGTCTTATCAGAAAATTTCTCCTGGACAAAAAACTCACGGTGGAAGAGTTTTCCGGCCTTCGGGTAAGCAAAAATTTTGCCAGAATGCCGGGAGAAATCGGAGCCACTCCTCCGGAAGGGTTTCTTTTTCAGGCCGGCTATTTGACTTTGCGTAAAGGCAGCGATGGTTCCTACACCCTGGATTATCCCAACTTTGAAGTCCGGACCGCACTGTCGGCTCTGTTTATGGAGAATCTCTACTCATCTGAAAGAATGGCTGCGGCGGCGGCCGCCGAATTGGACCAGTATATGGCTGCGGGCGATGTACCCAATATTGTCGTCATTTTTATGAGTCTGTACTCTGGCCTGTCTTCTCAGGACCATAGAGAGGCGGTTTCCGTTAAAATGGACGAAGATGTTCTGACCGGGATGGCTCTGGAACAGGCTGAAAAGCGGCGAGGCTTGTCAGAACCGAACTCAGCCTTGAGTTTCCTGGAAGCTTTGCGTCTGAAAAAGGGCGAAAATTTCTATCGGAGCGTCTTGCAGGCCTGTCTGTGGTCAATCGGAGCTGATGTCCGGCCAGAAGCCAGTAAAAATCTGGGGCAGGCCGACATGGATGTAAGGTATAAGGATCAAGATTACATTATTGAGATGAAAATCGCTAAAGACAGCCCGGCTGCTCTCAAGTCGGCCCAGGCCGGGCTGACCCAGATCCGGAGCCGTAAATACGGAGGCGCCTCCAAAAACCCCATCCTCATTTCTTTGGCCGTGGATTTGGAGGAGCGAAATATAGGGGCCTGCATCTTTGTGAAAAACGGGCAGACATATGTTCTGGACAGTCAAGACTTGTTACGGCTCCGTGAGCCGCCGGCTGAAAAAGCAGATTAAAACCAAGCTCCCCAAAAGAAATTAATTTGGCCGCGAACAAAAGCCATAACGCTTATGTCTTAATGGTCTGAAATCTCCAGAGCGGCTCATTTAATCAAACAGATTTGGCTTCAATATAAACGCTTGAGCGACTTGAAACCTCGTTCAATAAAGTGCCCGTAACTGGTACGCTTTTTTTACCGACTTTTTCTAAAGTTACTTCTTCATGGGCCGCCTCAGCTTCCCGCTCATTCAGGGGCTCGTAAACATCTGGGCCTCTCCCCCGATGCCCGCCTCGGTTAAAAAACGGATCCTGGCAGAGTGACCTGAAAAAAGACTGACCGCCGCTACGTTAAAGCCTCCCTGCTGATTTTTTTAATACCGCCCGCCACCATGTTATAGGCTTAAACAGCCGTAATGGCTTCCACTAAACCCGTGGCGGCGGCTAAAAAAGCCTCGGCTATACCCGGAGCCACCACGGCCGGAGCAGTTTCCCCGGAAGAGGTAGTGCCGGTAAAACTGTGCATAATGCCCCGGACTGTCCCGAGTACGCCGGGAAAAGGGCTGGTGGAACCGACTGAGGCCAAAATAAGAGAACGCGGCCTAAAGTTTCCAGCTTCTCGGCCAGAACTAAACGCATAGTCTCCTCCAGTCTCCAGCGGAAGTCTTTACCAGACTCTGATCAAAAACTCTCCCGGCCTTCGGTCGGACCAGCCTTTAAAATATCCATAACCGGCGGGGCAGTTTTTTAAATCTCTTAAGTCAGGCGTTGTTGGAAAGTAAACGGTCAATGGCTCATTTTCTGAAATGAATATCGGCCAAAACCGGAGCTAAAGTTACGACCGGACGGCCTTCATGCTAAAACTCCAGTCTCTTAAGTGTCACACCATAGGCCGGTTTCAAAAGCCAAAATCAGTTTCAGCAAAGCACTCTTTCCGCAGCCGCCGGGACCCAGGACCTCGCAAACCGAACCGGCGGCCACTTGGGCGCTGCAACCCTGAAAAACTGGCCCCGGTTGCAACTAAATCCCAGGCCATTAAAGCGGACAGTCTCAGTCATCGGCCCAGCCTCTGTTCTGGAGTTTCCAAAAAACGGCGAAAAAGA
>JAISEL010000068.1 GCA_031264185.1 Deltaproteobacteria bacterium | reverse complement strand
CAAGTGGGCTTTTATCGGAACGTCTTCATGCTGAACAGCTATTTCCATCTGGCGGATGAAACTGACGCCGAGATTTTCAAAAGACCTTTCGATGCCTGACTCCAGCCAATGGCCGCGAGTGAGCTGCAAAAGATTTTGAAGCGACTGAGGCTTGGTATCTTCCAAAACCTTATTCAAAATTACCGGCCTGGGACAGGACATGGCTCCGGCCAGATCTGAAAGTCCCAAATAGGAACTACGATCTCCAAGTTCCAAGGCCGCCTGATTCCTGGAAGCCGCTTCCAGCCCTTCAGCCAGAAGAGCGAGAATTTCATTTTCACTGGGCATGGTTAACTCCTGAAAAAAATAAAGCCCCCTGAGCAGGGGGCATGACATGACAGAAGGAAAATTGTGCGAAGACCGGTCAGGCAGCGGTTTGAGCCGTGTCGGCATTGCGCCACCAGACATTTTTCCCCGGATTCCATCTGAATCCTGTTCCGGAGAGAATGTCTCTTTTGGGGTATGTGTCGCCGACAGCAATAATGCAAAGTGAGCCGTCATTGCCTTTGACGCTCTTATAGGTGACACCGTTAAGTTTGGGGAGTCTGTCAAGCTGGAGCTTATCGAGCGGTTCGCCTTCCGGGAGCCTGTCCCCGAAAGAACGGTTGAATGTCGAATGGCCGTTGGATTTTGAAGCTTGCTTAGATACATCATGAATAGCGGCTGTATGGCCGCAGGCCTTTTCGCCGTCATCGTCCTCCACTATGATTCCAATCAGAGCCGCCATTGAATATCGCCTGGCATAGGTCATTGCGCTGCCGTAACCTTGAGGATCGAATTTTGCCAGCGGCATGACCATGAGGGAAGACTGCCATTGGCCGCTGGGGCCATGGGTCAGTTTGGTGACCAGTCCCAGGTGACCGGATTCGACCGGAACCGGAAATTGAACGACCCAAATCTCATTTTTCAATAAGGCCTCTCTCGAAGCGGTGATTACCGAATTGAGCGTGGCGTACCGGCTTTTAGCGAAAGGATTTGCAGCGTCTTTGATGGCAGGATTGATTTCCGCCTGAACCTTAAGCATCGCGCCTGCCAGCTCTTTAACGTCTTCGGAACAGAACATTTCCATGATGAGAACACCTCCAATAAAAAAAACCGCACCGTGCCTAAACACGGGCGGCCTTAAAGCTTTAATCAAAACTATATCAAATAAATAATATATATATGAAATTTTTTGATAAGCAGTCGTAAAACGACTGCTTACCGAACCGCTGAAGCGGTTTGAAACGCGTTTTTCTATAAAGCGGAGATTAGAGCGAATTCCTACTTTGGTCCATCTCATTCCTGAATAGCAGATATGGTGACTGATTCACGTGCTTTTAAGTTAAAAAATATCAAGCAATTAGAATAGAGACTAACTAACAAAAGACATCCACTATATTTAAAGTATAAAGAATTATAATGCGTTGTTTTTTCTGAAAGCTGGTTAAATGCCTACAAGAATTTCATTTCAAAGGACCACCGAAAGCCTGGATCACTTCTGGACTGTCTAAATTGGAGATGGCCCGACCTGTGGCCTGACTGATGAGGTTAAGGAGTGCTTTGGCTCGAAGGTTAAAGAAGGGCTGAAAACTGTCAGAGCGAATAAGGACTGGATTTATCAAATGGGTCTGTAGGTAGGAATTCAGTGACTCTGAACTAATGCTATAGTTGGTCTCAAGTTTCTTCAAATATTCGCTGGGCGCATCGCCACCTATTATCTGGTTCGTTCTGCTGGAAATCGGCGTTTTATTTACGACACAATTGGTTAAATTATGCGGTATTTCTTTGTCTTTACAAAATTTTTGCGGAAAAATATGGTGAATATCTACATTTAAATTACTGTAAGTAGCAAAATCAATGGGGCTGCCGCTTTTCAAATCTAGAGCCCCATTCTTTAGGATCCTAGCCATGAGACCTTTGTAGGCGGCACTGTTGCGGGAGACCAGAGTCAGAAGTCTGGTCGGCTGAAAAAAAGATCTGACCACAGTATCCGGTTCCGATCTTCCGTCAAGCCAGTTAGGAATTTCTGTGACATCCGCAGCAAACCGGGTTTCAATGGCACTGCTGTACAACTCGCCAAATACCCCGCACCAGTACCACCAGTTAATTTTTGATTTGACCGAATTGTCGTCCAACTGGTTTTTCAAAATTACCATCAAAACCGCTAAAGGGATTATCTGGGTGTTGTACGGCAGATCCTTGGCCGTAAAAATCCGATTTTCATTCAGAAACCGGGCCGCCGCTGTCAGGCCGTCAATAAGTCTGTCTATGTATTGATTATAATCCTCGACACTGAGACTTAAAACGTCACCTTTCTTGCAACTGACCACTTCGGCGGAGTCATTTTCCTGTTTCCGGTAATAACTGGCTAAAAGAGTCACGCTGGTTAAAAAATAGGTTTCAGAGAATTCCGATAGAACATTGGCCTGGTGGCTGGGCAGTTCGGCAAGAGCCTTTCGGCGTTCGGTTAAATCTTCTCTGAGCTGGAAATCACTGATAGCAAAAGAAGCGGTTACCAGATCGAAAACTGATAACGACACACCGCCGGTATTGACATGCTCAAAAACCTGACAAACAGCTTCTTTAGTTGTTTCTTTAGTTAAAATAATTACAGGAACAGAATAATTTAAAATTGATTCAAGAATATCTTCCCTAAATTTACTAAATTTTGCAAAAATTTCTTGAAAGTTAGAATTATGATACTCTATATATCCGCCATACCATTTTTGAAATTTATCGGAATCAAATATAATATTTAGAGGGAACATATGAGCGGAATATTCATTTTCGTTGGAAATTAAATCGTAAGTTTGATGGTTTTTGGGATCAACAAAGACTTTGTTGTATGGAACAGAGATAATTGAATCAATAATATTAACTCTGTCTTTAAGACTATTTTCAATGTCAATATAATAATAAAGGGATACTTTCTTGTTTCGATTTCGAGTTTCGATCGGTTTTTCACTGTATAAAGCGCAATACATGGCCGTAAGTCTCTGTTGACCATCTAAAACCAGTAAATCCGGTCTGGCCTCAGTTTCAATATTGGTAAAGTGACGATATTTAAATTTTATATTTTCGTTATGATAATACTCCAGAAACATCAATGCCCCGATGGGATAAGAATTGACAATGCTGGCAATGAGCTGACGGATCCGGTCGTCATCCCAGACCCAGTCACGCTGAAAATCCGGCAGCTGAATTTCACCGTTATGAATTTTTGGTAAAAGGTATTTCTTTAATTCATAATCCCCGGATTTAAAACTACTGGGCATAATAAAATTTTGTCCTTAAAAGTACATCAAGAGCATGTTTCTTTAGACTGTCATTACCTAAAAAATTAACATAAGACGGCCTATTTTCCAACATAAAACTTAAATCATGAGTTTTTTTCTCTCTTGTTCATCAATTTGCTCAATTATTTGAAAAGGAAGAACAATGTTGCAAACATCGCTTGACTTGCCATTCCAGACCAACTCTACTTCTCGCTTGTCCTCAAACAGGAGAAACCGGTACTTATCAGGCAAAGGTTTGTCTTCAGAAAGAAATCGGTTAATTTCTCGTATTTCTTCTTCGGATAGTTTACCCATTTTTGAGCCCTAATAAAAGCAAACATGAATAATAAAAAGAAACAATAAAAACCTTAAGGACTATAAACTTCAGTGTGGAGTGTTTAGTACCCGTACAGATATCTTTAAATTACAGACAAATATTTAAATTAATAAAATCTATGGCACAAATAAGAAAGATTGTAAAGCTATTTCTGGTTTCAAAGTTTCAAATAAATGGTTTAAAGGTTTATGCCAGTCCTAATTATGATTCGGGGCTAACAGACTATCTTTCCGCACACTAAATCCTACAAGTCGGCATGATGACACTCTATTTTAATGACATTAAGTCCTTGGGTACAATTTTAGCTAATTTTATGTCACTTTGAATGTTAAGTAGCAGACTAAAACTCGTCCCCTGGCTTACCATCAACATCAAAGTATCTTTTTTTACATTCATCTTTCTGACACAGCCAGTATCTACCTGACTTCATGGGGCTAACATGCTTCAATCTAGTATAACAATATTTACACCTTGGGTGTTGGTTTCCTACGATGACCTCAAGCATTCTTTTAAAAGGTACAGCCAAAGGATCCGGCAAATCACCAATAATTTCAATAATACTATCAAAAGTAATGATTTTTAATTTTCTAGCATTGTTATTATCTTTTACTGCTTCATCGCAACTATTATTTTTTAATAATTCATCACAGTTATTATCTTTTACTGGTTGAATAACCCATACTTCAATATTATCAGCTTCTTTTTTATCTAATTTTTCAAGTTTCTCTTTGAGATTTTCATATTTATCTTTATGAACAGAATTTTTTACGCGATTTTCGCAGAGACTCAGAAGATCCTCTTTCCAGTTACCTCGTAAAAGTTTTGGATCTCTCAAAAATTCACTTTGTTTTTTATTTCGTGATTCATTACTTGTTTTAAATTCAATTATATATGTCACTTTATCGCCGAATGCAACAAAATCAACAATTTTACGAGATTTATCTTTCTTCTGTAGTATAAATTGTGGAAAAATACTATCGTCGGTAATTTTTGCTTCAGAGTTCAGTTTATTTATAATCTTCGGAAGAAAATATGCCAAAAATATATCCACTCGAGTTTCCAACACATAATAGGGCAAAGCTGCCCAATCACATAACTTTTCAAAAATATTATTCACATTTATTTCCAAATTAGAATTATTATTAGACTTTCCGTTGAAAACCAACTTCTCTTCCCTCTTATCCTCAAACAGGAGAAACCTGTATTTTTCAGGCAAAGGCTTGTCTTCAGCAAGAAAACGTTGAACTTCTTGGAGTTCCTGAGGTGTTAATCTTGACATAAATCAACCGTTGATATCTATTAAAAAAATAAAAAAATTATATAAACAATTAAAAATATTTTATTAACTTATATCATCCCAATACAATAATGTTTCACCTTTATGTTGAACTACATTTAATGCAGAATATAAATCACAATTTTCGCATGTAAACCAAATTTTGAGCCCTTCTCTGCGCGATGACGGATTATCTGAAGCCTCTAGAATTTTATCAATTGAAATTTGAGTACCTTTAGAAAAAACCGTATTAAAGACTTCGCCTTTATCTTCCTGCCTTGAAAAAATCTCAACCTTAACATGATGTAGATTGCCACAATGACATTTAGGGCATTGGATGCTTCCATTTAACTCGTTATTATAATGAACAATACATAGTTCCATGTTTATAAACCTAAATAGTTACAATTGAATGGTTTATTTACAGATTAATCGGGCTAGTCAGTATTGAAATAGCAAAAAATTTTAATAGACTAAAGCCGAATACCATCGTTTATGCATTTTCTTCAAAGATGAGAATGAAGCGAACCAAGTGTCAATGAACAACTTTACTGAGTATTGCTAAAAGTCTAATTTTTCTCCAACTTCTAGAGTTGGTGGAGATGGTGGTTTTTGGGATTTAGAATTCATCAAGACATTCCACTAAGTAGTTTATACGATTACTTAGCTAAACTAAGTGACTGCAGGGAAAGATTAACTCTGGTAAAACCAAGCCTGAAAGTTATTTTCTGTTACGTTAGCAAAAATTGGAAAGCATGTCAAGAGTTTAAAATATAGAAAAAAATAATATTCGAACTAAAAATTACTATTTAAATGGTAAATAGATTTTTAGTAGCATAATAACTGCTATTAAGACCTAAAAAGTGCTTAAAATTTTTTTGGACTTTTTATAGGGAGAACCGCCATTCCGCCACTCATGGAGGTTGAAGCCCTGAACATGGATCTTTAGGGACTAATCAGGAGTCTGTCTCCCTCCATTGGCGAAATCGAAACTAACTGCCCTGACACCAAGTCGGCAATCAAATTGACCAGGAAGATTCTCCGGATCTTGGTAGAATTCGCTGTTCAACACAACTTTACCACAGATTCCCAAGATCAAAGATAGGGTAAAAACAAATTCACCAGCTGAAAACTGCCATGACTCGAACTCAATTGACCAGAAAACAGAGTATGGCGAACCGGCTGAAACTACAGAAAAAAATCCAGCCACCTCAGGGACAAACAGTCTGCTGGGCAGGATTACCAATCCGCTTATGTTGACTAAGCCGACAGTTGGAAGAGTCATTCCCCTGGCTCGGCCTCTGTTTTATTATAAAAACATTCCTTAACAAATCGTCTCTTGAACTCCCTCCGGCTTTGGACGCAAAAACGGAAGACAGCTTGAACCAAGCCTCAGCAGAGTCCTTTTCAAACGGAATAACTGTGGCCGAGGCTTGTCCCATGAAAGTTTGTCAGGAAATACAAAAAATATAATAAAATCAACGACTTCCATTGGTCTTATCGAAATTTAGGACTGCTGGACAGTTTTATTAATGGCGGGGTAGAATTACAGATTTGCTCCTTATAAGCATTGATAAAAATAAAATTTTTTGATAAGTTAGCACTAACACGGATTTTCATGGTAAATAAGTCTTGACCCTTAGAGTTGTGCCCCCTGTGGTTTCCACAATCTCTTGAGTAGAGATTAATTTAGAAAAAAGATTGTACTTAGATCAATAAGCATATTTTTACGACAATATCAGATTTAAAAAAACAATAAAGAGACTTTTTTATAGATAAAATGCTATTTTTTATGTTTATAAACCTGCGTTTTCTTAACAACAAGTAAGTTTTCCTGCACTTAAATTTGGTCTCCCAAAAAAGATTGATTTTATGGCATTAATTAATTGTCCAGATTGTGGTTCTCTCATATCAAGTGATGCCCCTTTTTGTATTCACTGTGGGGCTCCTATTTTAGTTAAACAAATTGCTATCATGAAAGCATTAGAAGAAGCTGAAAAAAAGGATAAAAGAAAACAAAAAATTGACAAAATAAAGCAAACTATTAGTAATGAGATTGATAATGTAGCTAATGACACTTCAGGTTGTTCAGGTTGTGGTATTATAATCTTTATTATTATTATCATGTGTATTCTTGCCGATATTTTTTAATATTTATATTAATATAAAATTACCCGTTGCCTCAATAACTAAAATTCATTATTTCTTCAGGTCTTTTGCTCCTTTGTGTTCAAACTCCATCCCCCAAGATTTTTAAGAGCCTAAAACGCGGAACGGTCTGGACACGGCTGTTCATCTGATTCCAGACATTTCCGGTTCATGTCTGTTTTTATCGGACGGTCAGCTTGACGGCCTTATTCTCTCTGCGAGGCTATGACGTGGTCAAGGGAATTAATGTGGCTACTAAGGCGTTCCCTGGAGTTCCAGTCCAAATTTCTTTCAAACAACAAACAATTGGACTGCGGTCACTACAATATTAAAACATGGCCAGAATTAATACCATATTGCTGCCAGGTCGGAACCGCTGTTGGCGGAGTAATTGTCTCTCAGGTATTTGGTGCCAGAATGGCATCAGCCAGAGCTTTGGTCGGAGGGCGGCAAGTGTGTCTGTAGTACATTATGGTGGTAATCGTCGCTGAGGGCTTATTGGTGGGTCTGGACGGAGCTTTGGTTGGATTTTAGCTAGGGCGAAGGTGGCGGAGAGGCCGGGAAGCGACTCATCAAGGTATATCGGCAGTCCGTCCATGCGGAAAGGTGATCCGGTCGGTGGCCTTGGAGTTGGCATTGAAGTTGTAACGGTGTGCTTGCCCGGCTCCCCCTGAAAGGGAGCTGGACAGGACAGAAGGGTCATGATTTTTTGTGGTTCTGAGGTCAGAATTTTTCCAAAAATGGCTTAAGCTCTGAGTTGGAAAATTCCAAGGTTTTTCCAGCTTATCGGGAAACAAAAACCTTGTAATATTGGGGATTTACGGTTGATTTCCAGATTTCCAGGTTTTCCGGCAGGGGCCTATATTACCCTAAAATAGGGGGATTTCCTGCTATCTCAGCCGCAACGGGCTCCGAAAAGCACATACAAGAATATAGACTCTTGGACATCATTAATTTTTGGACTTCTCCCAGGCCCATGGAACTTGTCGGTTGAACCAGCTGCTTAGGTGTGTGATGTGGCTATGTTCATGAAAAAATCCTTGATCGAAGCCGAATAATTTGGTAAAAAACAATAAAAGGCACTGTGCCAAAATTGAGTGCCATAAATTTTTTTTAGATAAAAAACGCTGTAAAATCAACTAGTTACGTTTTGATGTGGTGATCCCGACCTTCGGCACCATTGCAAAAAAAAGACGAGATTATCGTCTTTTTTTTACGCATAATAAAATCAATAACTTAGCTTTTTTCTCATGGATTATGGGTATTATCAATATTGATAGCTCCGATCGATTGGGACATAATAAGAGGCATGTTCCCTTTATGGAGGTTACCATGCCCTTAACAGACCTAAAGATTAAATCCCCTAAGCCCAAGGAGAAACCTTAAAAGATTTTTGACGGCTGCGGCCTTCACCTGGAAGTCTTTCTTAACGGCTCTAAACTGGCACCAACTGTAAAAATCAGGTGATTACAAGTACTTAGTTTTTGGATTCGATGATTTGATGTGACTGCGTGACTATTTTTTGGCATGTGGTGCCCAAACATGTGCCAAACTGCTGCCACAAATCACCTTTTTTCACAGTGACAATGAGTTTCATTAGTGTTCCCAAAATGCCTTGAAAAAATTCAGGCCATATATACCATCAGAAGGTTCTGGAAATTCTGGCAACTTGAACGTTGATGTCAAGTCAAATGGGAGAGGTGGTTTATATCTCTCTTTTTCCATAATGCCTGGAAGCGCTGACGAAAAGTGAGCGACTGAATTTATCTATTCTCAAAAAATCATTGCCTTGCAGGCTTATTCTTTCCGTTGGTAATCACGCCAGTAGACAGTAGAACTTCTGGACATAATTTTTCAAATGTTGTAGACTTTAACCCAGTGGTTTTGGGATGAAGATAAAAGTATCAAAGATACTGCTCAAAAAATGTAGCTAAATCCCAGATAAACGGCTTTTGGCTCTTAGAAGCGCCAATTTTGTATAGCAGGAATATATAGGTATTTTTAGCCAATTATTCCGGTATTATTTATAAGGAGTGATTTTAGAGCGCTTAAAACTTAAAACCATCCTATGAGCCAGTTAATTTTTCTGGCCTGCCGAATTGCGGACTTATTTATTTAACGTTCCGCCTTAACGCCGACTACCTTCTAAAATACCTTACTTCCTGATCGCCGCCGGGCGATGTTTTTTTGTCGGCCAAAGAAAAAATTTAACATTAAGATATTATTATTGTCCTCTATCAACAGGGGACGTTATTTTTTAAGCACAGGAGTTATTTTCCATGATTAGAACTTTCGGCCACGACTTGAACCATCTTGATGTCAAATATCTGCCTCCATTGGCTAAAGCTTACCGGGTTTATGATGGTAGGGGCGGAGGCCTTTTTCTGGAAGTTTTGCCCTCTGGCCTGAGAAAATGGCGGCTCCGGTACCGAGTAGGAGTAAGTAACCGGGTCACCACTTTAGGGTCTTACCCGGAAATGTCACCAAACGGCGCCCGAAAGGCGGCTGAACAGCACAAGGTAAGTTTACCGCCCCAAGCATCTTCGCAGTCGGTCCAAAACCACACCTGCAGGACTTTCGGGGACCTGCTGGATTTATGGCTGGACTTATCTCAGGATCATTTCAGTGTCCAGACCATGAAGACCAAAAGGGGCCTTCTGGAGAGGCACATAAGGCCTTCTCTTGGCCAGATTAGGTTTACGGCTTTAAAACCCAGAATCATCCAAGAAAAGCTGTTAGATCCTTTCAGAAGACTGGGTCATGAGGCAACAGCCAAAAAGGTTAAAACCCTCTGTCAGCAGATTTTTCGTTTCGGCCTGGAACTGGGCATGATTAAAACCGATCCCTTCTGGAAGCTGCCGGACTTGAATTCGCCCCGTGGATACCGATGGCCGGTAATTATTGATCCTGATGCCAAGTCTGACCATGTTGAGGCCATACGCCACGTAAATGGCTTCAAAGTGATTGAATTCAGATCCAGAAGCCTGGACTGGGGGGATATGGAAGATTAGGCCCGTAAAGATGATAGTGGTGGCGTTCTAAGTGTTGGGTTGGACTTACTTTCTAAATGGTCCGGACTTAAATGCTCAAGACCGGAAATTGGTAATGGTGTGGAACTTGAACTAACAGTATACTGTAATTAGATACAGAATATATCTATTACAAAAAAAACCGCTTAATCTGAACTCTAAAGTCTCAGAGAAGGCGGTTTTTTTCATTATTTCACGGAAGAAAATCTAATTGAAGTTGTCGGACGATTTAAAATTTAGTTTAGCTACTATATGCAGTTTACTTTTGATTTTGGGCCCTAAATAGCGGAAAGAATATTTTTGTTGTCTGAAATTTGTTTTTTCAGAAGGGAGATTTTGAAGTTGAATTTTTTAAAAGCCACCTCTTTGATTAAGATCAGGTTTTTTGTCAGTCTGTCAGCACAATATACAGAGTTTATTTATTTTTTACCGCAAGATAGAGAAATATTAAAACTATAGGCTAATTACCGAAATATTGAACTGGTGATATTTTTCACTCTGAATTTTTAGTGCCATTGAACCTTAGTCAAAAAAAAATGAACCAGATTAAGAAAAAGTAAATCTTAATACAATATGCAGTGGTCTAAAAAAATATAACGCAAGATTAGGGAATCGCAAATTTGCCGTTATCTTATATGACCTGGGAATAAATATAGAATTGGGAAAGGAAAAATAAAAAAAAATTGAAAAAATTTTTTTGAACCTGCCAAAATTATGACAAATAGAAGGCGGAAATTCAGGTAACTAATTGAAATTACAAGTAGAATCTAGAACAAAATATATTTTTCAGGCGGGTGAAAAAAAACTTGTTTTAATGTTTTAATGATGGTAAAAATGAGTCATTGATGCGAATTTATTTCCTCTAAAATAAATTCAGCCTAAGGCCGTCAATAATTATATAGTCTTTTAAAAAGTCATTTCACTATACTTATGATTATTCTGGCCGTAATTTTATTATTGTAATTGATGACAGCTTGTCTGGATTGTTTGGCTGTTCGCTTTTTTTCGGACATAAATTATCTCAAGCAATTTGATAAGGAGTGCGTAAGCTGTATTTACTCAGGATCGATTTAATTCTCGCTGGAATGCTATGGGTTAGTTCAATCAGATATGTATTATGTAATTAAGGATATTTATTGTTTAATCGTTTTACAATAGCAGAAAATATAATATAAATTTCAGATCTTTTGGATTTTTGCCATATTACAAGGAGAACGATATGGGCAGCTTAAACTGCGGAGCAATATCACGGACCGGTTTCAATCTCTTGGGCGGGGTTGGTCTGGTTTTGGTGATTGGGGCGGCCATAATTCTGGCATGGGGCGGGACCCTTATGGCCCAGCTGATTCCAAATATCACTGTAAACGGATCAGGAGTTGATACAACTAACGTAATAACCACCGGCAGTATGCCGCCGGGGTTTGGTGACACTATCGTTCCTGGGGCTGGCTCAGGCGGAGCCATTGGCAACAACGTCGTGGTAAATGGGTCAATCACCGCTTATCAATCGTTGGTGGGCGGAGGCAACAGAACTAGTAATTCCGATAGAAACTCTGTTAATTTTACGTTGTCAGGCAATATTTCTGGGAATGTTTTCGGCGGCCTGGCTAACGAAACATATAACGCGACCTACAACACAGTTAATATCAACACAACTTCTACGATAGGACAAAACGTAGTTGGCGGCGGGGTTGTTAACGGGACAGCTGAGTATAATAAAGTTGAATTAATTAATGGCACGATTGGCGGAAATGCGATCGGCGGTGGCTCCCAAGGTACTGGTAATGGAATAGTACGCTATAATGAGATCATAATCAATGGTACAGGCGTCAATGTTTCAGGTGGTGTCTTAGGCGGCCAAGCTGCGGAAAAGGGCGATGTCTATAATAACAGTGTAGTCATGTATAACGGAGTTGCGAAAGAGGTTTACGGTGGGGCCAGTCAGTATAACGGATCTGTCGTTGAAAACAACTCAGTTACTATTTATAACGGCACCGTTACATACGACGTTATCGGCGGCCTAAATCAAAACAGTACTGGTGCTGATATCACTGTCAACCAAAACCGGGTGGAAATTTACGGCGGTTCTATCGGCGGTGATGTGATCGGCGGTTGGACCAGTACCGGTCAGGCATCAAGGAATTCTGTTCGGATCGATAATTCCACCAGCAATAATGTTACTTTTGTGTCAACGACTGAAGTTTTCGGGGCCAGGACCGATAACGGTTCAGCTAATGAAAACCAAGTTGTGATTGAAAATATTAACGAAGCCAATGATATCTACGTATACGGAGCTTCAATTAACCATTCTGCCAGCGCCAATAATAATGTAGTTAATATTACTAATGTTACAGTAAATGGGCTTATATTTGGCGCCTATGCCTCAATTAACAGCACCTCTATGATGGGCAACAAAGTATCAGTTGTCCGAAGCTCTGTAGACGGTGAGGTGGTCGGTGCATTTAGTGCTAAAGGCAATATCCAAGACACCTTTGTTTTGGTAGCTGACAGTAACGTGAGCGATATTAGCGGCAGCTTGACCGGAGAAGGCAATATTCATAACTCAACTGTTGTGATCACAAACAGTACTTCTACTGGCGTAGTTTTTGCCGCTGGAACTTTAGTAGGCAATGTTACGAATGCTGGTGTCGATGTTAGAGACGGCAGTAACCTCACTGATATAGTACTTTTCGGTGGATCATCTAGTCTAGGGGATGTCAAAAATTCTGCTGTTTTGATTAGGGAAAACAGTGTTGTAGATGGTATAATCATTGGAGGTGAATCCTCGGATGGCGCTGTTACCAATAACTCAGTGATTATAGATGGAAGCCGTATTCCAAATGCATCAGGCAACTCTGTGATTTTCGGCGGAGCAACAGATAACGGTAGTGCTTCCGCTAATAGAGTCACTATTTTAAACTCTGAGGTCGTGGCAGATATCGCCGCAGGTTACACTTCAAACGGCTCCGCAACTTTGAACAACCTTAGTATCGCTGGGGGTAACATAACCGGCGATTTATATGGCGGTTATTCCGAAAGAAACGGCAACGCTACCTATAATACTGTGGCAATTGGCGGCAACGTTGTTATCAATGGGAGTATAATCGGCGGTTTATCGGATGACTCTACAGCCGACATGTACACCGGGAACCTCTTGATAGTCGGCGGAATCAATAACGCAGAGTCGTCAATTGACACAGTCGAAAATTTTCAGAATTATATTTTTTATCTTCCAAGCAATGTTCAGAGCGGTTATGTGGCTCTGAACGCCTCGACCGTGGACCTGGGACCAGATCCCGAAATTCTAGATATTCAAAGCGTGGGCGGCAATACTTTGATGGGCATAGGTGATACAATTACCTTAATTAATGCCGCAACACCAATTAATTTAACTATGGCGGTCGATCAGATTGAGGGCAAGGACGGCTTTCTGTTTATTTATGATTATTCCGTCTATCAGGACCCAGCAGACGGTTCAGTTAAAGCCCAGGTCATTGCTTCCCCCAGGTTAACCCCTCAAGTCAAGGCCATCAGTGAGACTTCGGCGGCCCGTATGGCTTTCGTCAATCAGGGACAGGATTATATTGCCGAAAACGGCATCTCCATGGCGTTAGCCAGAACCGCTTCCGACCAGGGACTTGGAGTTTTTCTGGGAGTGTCCGGCGGCAAGAGCCGCTATGATACCGGCTCCCATGTCGATCTCTCCGGAGTAAACTGGCTTTTAGGGGTGGCGGCTGGCAATTACTTTGACCAGAACCGTCTGACTTTAGGCTTATTTGGTGAATTCGGCTTTGGCAGCTACGAATCCTATACCAATACTCAGGTTGGTCCGGACCTTAATGTCGAAGGGGATGTCTCCTATGTTGGGGCCGGCTTAATGGGCCGCTATGACATCCAGTCCAGCGCCGGAACTTTGTATCTGGAAGCCAGCGGACGGATCGGCAACGCCAAATCGGAATTCGAGGCCAAAAATGTCCGGATTGCCAATCGGAAACCGAGCTTCAAGACTTCCGGCACTTATGTAGGTGCCCATGCCGGTGTCGGCTACGATATTCAGGTCACCCAGGAAGCCGACCTGGATGTTTACTTCAAGTACCTGTGGAATAAGCAGAACGGAGCCGATGAGAGGATCCTTGGGGCTCCCTTCAGGCTGGAAGACGCCACCTCATCCAGAATCAGGACAGGCGGCCGTGTGAACTACAATTACAATGATTTCATTATCCCTTACGTCGGCGGAGCTTATATGTACGAATTTGACGGCGAAACCGAAGCGACGGCTTTTGGGATCAACCTGCCTCACGCTGATCTGAAAGGCAGTTCGGCTATGGCTGAACTGGGAGTTAAGCTTTTAAACAGTACTACTATTCCCATCAGTCTTGATGCCGGAGTCCAGGGCTATTTCGGCAATCGCCGCGGTATGTCCGGTACTTTGGATATTAAGTACGAATTCTAACAGATTTCGGGATTGGAAACCGGAAATTTCTTCCGGTTTCCAATCCGGATCAAATTCCCTTTTTCGAACCTTGAGCCAGGCTCCGCCTGGCTTTTTTTATTGGTGCGGTCTTCATTTCCTGGGTGATGACCTGCAGGTGAAGCTCCTTTACAGACTTGGACGTGTTAACAGCAGCTAATGGTCGGGGGAACGCTGCGGGATTCTGCCGAAAGAAGGCTGGAGCTGCCCTTTGGCCTGACGAACAGAAACCGGATCAGGCGTTCAAGAGCGGGTGGGCTGGCTGACAGAGAGAAATCCAATACTTTCTGAGAGAAGTGCGTAAATGAAGCGTATGATGGGGAGGGTCATTAGCCTTATCCTGGAAGAGCCTTCCGAGGGCTACAGGTTGTCCGGTTCAACTGAAACGAACCTGAGATGTAGCCGAAGCTGCCGCCGCCTCACTGGACTGTGCCGGTGGTAGTCATTTGAGGTCAAAGCACCTGGAGCAACATTCAGAAAATCCTGATTAGAGCTGTTCATCGTTTTTAGAAAGAGGTCCATTAGGGTCGCGGAATACAGAATGCCGCTATTGGCTGCCCTGGGGAATGCGGATATGTCCGGGGATTAATCAAGGGCGTTAAACATATAGACCCAAAGAAGCGGGGGGTGAGGATATCAATGTACTGAACTGGCTTCAGAATAGCCGCTTACGACAACAGGCGGAAGGAGGCCGGCAGACGGTCGGGAACAAAGGCATCAGGCTTCAGTTTGAGGAACTGTTTGAGAGCGGATTTCATTTTTGTGAGGTTAGCTTGCGGTTGCAACATTGGTGTGAAGTCAGGAATGGCGGCTGAAAGGCTGATGAGAACATCCGCCGGCTCTCCAGAATTGGCGCTCAAGGTCTGCCAGGAGATTATTATGGTCGCCTGTCAGCTGAAGATTAAGGCGATCTGGTTCTCCATCTACATCGTTAATGGTTAGGCCAAGGAAACTCCACAAAAAAAGCCGGAAACGGTTCCAGGACAGGATGAGGATAACCGCATCGCAACCAGGCGCTGCAGACGGCAAAAGAATTGAGTCTGAGAGACAATAATAAGGTGTGGAGTTGGGCTGCCTCTTAAAGGGGTACTGGCCTCTGTTGCCAAATTTTCTCCGCCGCTGACAAAAAGACTATTTTGAGGGTTGACGAATGTTCAGCTGATTCAAGCTTTCCGAAGAGCTGCGAGTCCGGACTTAATGGCCTATTCTGATGAACCGTCGGCGAAAGTCCCATGGCCTCAAAGGCGAAGGCAGAGAATAGCCTTTAATCACCTAATATTACCCAGGCGGATAATTATGATAAAAGAGTTTATCCTTTGTTTCTTCAGTCTTTAGTATACTCAAAAATTATGCAATTTATATAGTTCATTTGTAGTATGGCTAAATAATTATTATACCGTGATCGTCTATAAATAATAAGGAGTATTTGATCTATCATAATTATCCGCCGGGTTAATAGTCTGGCCGGAACAGGCTTGAAGTTCAAATCAAAAGAAGCCTGGCCGGAAACTGCGGCCTGGCCTGTTTTAGAATGTTGCATGATGATGCGTAAAATATTGCATAGTAATGGCCTTATGGTGTGCCAAACAATATAATATAATAATAAGTTCAATACGTTACAAATTCGGCAGTTCGTATTCTTTAAAATCAAATCTGACATTGTCCCTACCGCAAACCGCTATAGCAACTTGATACACTTTATGGCCGGACTGCCAATATTCGGCCGGATATTGATTTTCTTCAATCTGTTTCATGGCCACCTCAGCGGCTTTATCTAAAGCCCGGCTGATCTCAGGCTGGCTTAGTTTAACTTTTTTAAAACTCTTGACAGGTTTTCCGTTATTGTCTTCAGCTATTGATGTATCCTCTATTTTTTTAGTGGAGGGGACATGTTTCATCTCAAAGACAAATATTTCCCCATTGGGAGCCTCAAAAGCGCAATCCAGAATGCCGCCGCTGACAGATTTTTGTTTTTTAAGATTTTGTCTGGTTAAAACAAAGACAAAATAAAATAATGTCATATAATAAGCTTCATAAGAGAGATGAAGGGAATAGGCAATGCCTGCCAAAAAACTGGTAAAGGCTTTGGCGGCTGTTGAGGCATCTTTTTCGAGGATAGCTTGTATGATAATATTCGCTTTTTCTTCTAAATTTGCAGTAAATTCGTCTATATCAGTTATATTGTTGCAATTATAGTGCAATAAATAAACCATAAGGGAGTATTCAACTTAGAAGTTAGGAGTTTTCAACGAATAACTAGGAGTGCTTTTAGTGCGGTCTGCTTTATCAATAGTTAAATATCCGGTTTGGAAGGCTAAAGCTTTAGGAGTAAAGCGGCCTATCTCAATAGCATTTGAAAGGTCTGAAATTGTATTGTTTTTGTCAAAAAAATTAAAATATACTTTGTTTTTCTTTAATAAAAAAAGTGGGAGAGCCTGATTCATACCAAAAACAGTTAAATGTTTTTTTTCTTAAAAAATTCATAATGGACCAGGGATTATAGACTCTGGTCTCGCCGTCCCATGAGTAACCGTCATAAAAGTGCCGGATTTTATTTAACAAATCAGTTTCAGTGGAGCCGGAAGGCAAATAACTGTATTTCATTAAATCTTCTAAAGTGTTCGGGAAATAATCCTGAAAATAAAAAACCAGCTCTTCCTCGGTAATACCGCAAATACTGGAGTAATCCGATTCAAGCGTCAGGTCAACCAAACTATTAAGTTCGGAAAAGAGAGATGTTTTGGTAAATTTTGACACTCCGGTAATAAAAACGAAGCGCAGCAGCTCATATTTTGTTTTGATGACACCGTAAAATGACTTTAACAGCTCCCGTATCTTATCCGCCAAAGGCTCATTTAAAATATTATTAACAATCGGGGCATCATATTCGTCTATAAGGAGGACAACTTCTGTCTTATATTTGTCAGATAATTTTCCGATCAAACTCCTGAAATAAGAAGAATGGACAGTGTCAGATATCGGGAGCCCCTCTTCATCGGCAATATTTGTCAGTGTCGACATCAGGTAAGACTTGAAAGTCTCAAGATCCGGGGCGTAGGCATCACCAAAACTGATATTAATTATGGGATAAGGCTGCCAATCATAATCGGAACTGTCAATCCGCAGACCTTTAAAAAGCTCACGCTGACCCTTGAAAAGGCAGTTCAAAGCGCTGATTAAAAGGCTTTTTCCGAATCGGCGGGGTCTGGACAGAAAATACAGATCATCTGCTGCAATCAAATTATAAATATGCTGCGTTTTATCGACATAGATTCGATTGCCATTTATCATTGAGGAAAAAGATGGATTGGCGCTTGGTAAAAGTTTCATCATAAAGCCCAAAAATTAGTTTGAAATCAGACCGCCAGACAGAAATAAATTTCTTCGAAATGACGTTTTTAGAGTATTAAAGTATTAACTGATTGTCAAGCCTTCAGTGGCTCTGCTCCGGTCATGATGATTCTGTGATTCTGCGCCCGTTTGTGGGTTGCGGTTATAAAGCCGCAAATTCCGCTGTCCTGCATCTCTTTTCTCGGGAATGGCTGAAAAATCCTTTTGACCAGCCCCAGAATGCTCGACTAAAAAGGGCATGAACTCCAGGTCAGGCGCAGTATAATTGGTGCAATATGAAGTAAGTTGAGAGCGCCATTTCGGGCAGTTTTTTTTGCCCAGTTCGGCTGTCTGTTTCTGTGGATATTGGGAAATGTCTGCAAAATATGTTAATTCAGGGAAGGGCAGGTGAGAGGCTGGCAGGACCGTCCTGGCTCGGGTCACCAGTGCCTGAGGCTAAGGCCGGCGAGAGGAGAGGAGAATCTGCCGCTCAATTTCAGAGTATTACCCCGGCGGATAATTTTGATACAAACAAATCATCATAAGGTAAAATCAATGAAGAAATAGATTATCATAATAATCCGCCGAGGTAATATTTCGGCCTGACAGTCCGGGATCTCCTCCGAGCCGGAATTTTTTGGTTCTAAGAATCAATACTGGATTTTATAAGGGCTTAATTCAGCGAAAGAGGCGGTAAAAGTCCGGCCCTAACGGGTTGAGCCATTTTAAGGAGGCTGACAGCCAGCGGCCGCATTAAAAGACATAGGCCTAACTTCCGGTCCGCGCCCTTCCTCCATAGCCTCACTTGCAGACAGTTGAACGGGCTGCCAGGAGTTTTGTCTCCGGCTGAGGTATTCAGAAAGGCCGCCGTCAGAAAGCGGTGGAATGTCTGCAACTGCCGGCATCGCCGCCAAATTAACGTTGATTCTTTTGAGCTTTTTTTACTGTTTCAGAGAGAAAGCCAGGCATATTGGCGGGATTGGGGTAAAGACAAACCTCTGATCAAAAAAATACCTGAAAGCCCAGCGCCTGGTGATAATTGGAACTTTGGTGCGGGTCATTATCAGAGCCCGGCTTTCAATCGGCCTTAATAATCCTGTCTCCGGCCTGGGCGCAATAAAGCTCCGAACGAAATCTGCTCTGCGGCGGACGAATAGGCGGGACGTGCTCCGGTCGGCTCTGAGTCACCAGGCCGGGCGGACCGGTGATTCGGGAATTCGCGGCGGTCCTGCCGGTTTTTTAAGGGCAGAGAATTAAAAGCCTGAAATGATAGGAACCTGAAAAAACCAGGGATGAACCATGGCATTTTCAGGTTTCATTTCCGTTTTTAGCGGCGCAGGATCAGACTTCGGTGACCGTGGCGGGCTGGGTCCAGTTTTCCTGACTTAAGACAATCTGTTCGGCGGTCTTGTAATTGGTCAGAAGATTGTGGACCACGCTGGCGGTTATTTTGTTGTTATCGACCATAGACATCATGATCTTTTCCACAGTATGCTGGGGCAATTTCTGACGGTAGGGCCGGTTTTCGGTCAGAGCCACGAAGATATCGGCTACGGCCATGATTCTGGAGCCGATGGACAGATCAGAGGCGTCAATTTTAAACGGATAGCCTTTGCCGTCCAGAGTTTCGTGATGAAAAGCGGCCCAGCCGGCCACGGTCTCCATCTGTTCTATCTGGGAGAGGATCCGGTAGGTAAAAAATGTGTGCTGCCGGACAGTCATCTGTTCCTGGGGATCCAAGGGCCCAGGTTTTTCTAAGATTTTATTGGGGATGGAAAGTTTGCCCAGGTCGTGGAGCAAGCCGGAAATTTTAACTAAATGCAGTTCCGATTCGCTGAAGCCGTGGACCTGAGCCAGAAAGACGGCCACTCCGGAGACGCTGCGGGAATGGGTAGCCGTAAAGCGGCTCATGCGGTCGATTAAGGTGGCAAACAGTTCGGCGATCTTAACCAGATCGGCCATATTGTAAGGGGTGCCGCCTAAGTTCATGCGGTTTTTAAAGGAATTGACATAATCGGGGATGGTTAAATCCAGCCAGAAGCTTTCTTTTTCCGAGCATTCCATAAAGGCGTCCACAACCATGGGGTCAAAGTTCCGGCCCCGGTTGGCCTCTATCAATTTTTTCAGATCACTGCGGCAGGCTAGGATGGGCTTATTTTTGTCAATGTTTATGTCCACCCGGTCGGCTAAATGGATGATCCGGGAGTGGAGGGGAATTTGATCCCCGGACAGGCCCGATGGATTTCCGCCTGACCAGTTGTCGTGGTGATGCCGGATGGTTTCGGCGATAAAGGAGAAAGGCTCGGAGTCTTTTAGAAGAATATAGCCGTTTTCGGCGTGAACAAAGATGACCATGGGGTTAGACCCGGTCAGTTTCGGGTCAGAGATTCTTTTGCGTTCATCGCTGAAGGAGGCGGCCCCTATGTCGTGCATCAGAGCCGCGCTTAACAGAGCCTGCTCTTCGTGGAGCTTGATGCTCATTTTTTCGGCAATGTAACTGCACATGATGGCAACTCTTTTTTGGTGAAGACTGACCCCGTCGACGGCCAGATCCAGAGCCATGGCTAAAGTGTGCATCAAATTGACTGGACTTATTGAAAAAAGTAGCATAATGAAAACCGTGTATTTATTTTAGCAAAAAAAATGTGAAATATAAGAAGCAATGCGGCCGTAAACGCATTCAGCCGGAGACCGAAAGCTCGGGAAATATGGGCTGACGGCGTTATTTTGAATATCCCCGGCCAATCCTTGTGAAACCTGTAAAAGGCCTAAGACGAGAGATAATATTTTAAAAACGCCAAAATTATAAATTTTTGACCCTACTTTGTCCAGAGGCCGCAGAGGTCTTCTGCTGACAGTGACGGGCCTTTTAAAAATACAGACCGGGCGCGGTCTTAAAAAGTTGTCCGATTATTTCTTCAAATCTATAAAATAGGCTGTAAAAATACTATGAAATTAAAGAAATTAAAATAATTCCTAAAAAAGGCAGTAAAAAAGGCAAAACAGAAAAATTATAAGCCATAAGCTATAAGCGGCCTGGCCTGAGGCTCTTTAAAAAAGTGATATAGGCTAAATCTGGGACCAAAGCGGTCTAAATCTGCGGTCCGGGACTTATTTCCCTTGACATTTATGATCCATGACAGTAAATTAAAGATTATTATCGTTTTATTGTTCATTTTTTTCCGAGGTTTAAGACAGCAATTTTAAGACAAAGGCCAAAATTGGGGTTTCAGTCACTTGCCCGGTTTTTAGGCTTTTAAATTTTAATCAGGATACTTATTTTGCGAGTTCTTTGTCTGCACTTTGGGTGGCTAAATGACCATGAATAAGTCTCAGTTGACTCAGGAATTAGCAGATACTACCAGACTTAATCTAAAAATAGCTGAAAAAGTCGTAAATATCTTCTTTGATTCTATTGTTGATGCCCTCCTGGAAGGTGACAGAGTGGAACTGAGGGGGTTCAGCTCTTTTCGGATCAAGCATTATCCGCCGTATCAGGGCCGAAATCCCAAAAGTGGCGGCGCAATTGCGGTTAAAGCTAAGAAGATGCCTTTTTTCAAGGTCGGCAAAGAACTTAGGAATATGGTTGACCAGGGAAGTGAGTGAAATTATTTTAAAATCACTTCATATTATTTAAATTTTACTTCATCTTTAAGTTTATCCTCCAATTTTCCGATAAGTATATGGGTTTTAATGACTAAAACCTTTATCTTGACCATGGAGGGTAAAAATGACTCCGCTCCTCACCGCTAACAGCCTGCCCGGCAAGCTGGTGAATACCCTTTTCGAGGGGCAGAAACAGCAGACGGAGCTGGCTATCAAGACGGTTCAGCTGGTGGCTGAACAGCAGCTGGCTCTGCAGCAGCAGCAAACCACCCTGCAGGCCGTGGCCTTATTAACCGGACTGGGGACCAAACTGGACATTAAGGTCTAACTCCCCTTTTCCCTTGGACCGCTGAAAGCTGTTTAAGGATAACTCACCTTAGAGGCTGACCGAGGTTAACTCTTCTGTCGGCCTCTTAATCTGTCAGCTCCTGCCTGTGTCTGGTCTTTAAAATAGCCAGAGCCATAGCTGCGGCGGCTGCTCCGTTTAATGATTCTACTCCTGATTTCATTGGAATGGAAAGTTTTTTGTTCTCTGGCCACAGAGCCTCCAGCCCAGGCCCTTCCGGACCCAGAACGAGACCAACTCCGCCGGAAGGCTCAGTCCACTGGTAGATATCCAGGCCACGGGGAGAGAGAGCCATAAGATCGTCCCGGTTTAAATCCGGGAGATCCTTATAGCCTGGTCCCCGGAACAGCGGCACCTGAAAAACAGCCGGACCGGCCGTCCGAACTGCTTTGTAATGGTAAGGACTGGCTGCCTCCTTCAGTAAGACCACAGCCGAATCCATGGCCGCCGCTGTTCTGATGACGGCTCCGACGTTTACAGGGTCCTGGAAAGGCACCAGAAGCCACGGATTGAGCCGGGACATATTGATATCCCAAGGGGGAATTTCCGGGGTTTTCAGCCAGATTAGAGGTCCCCCTGTCCCCAGGACATCAAGGGCCGGGAATATCTCCGGCCTTATAAAATAGACCGGCACCCGGTCATTGACCTGAAAACCGTCCAGGTCCCGGGGTTTGACGGCTAAAAGGCCTAAAATCAGGTCCTCGCGGCCGGATAAGATTTCTTTAACAATTTTATGGCCAGATGCCAGAGTCTGGCCGTATTTTCTTAGATTCCGGCCTTCCAGAAGTTTTAGCCAGGCTTTAAACTGGCTGTTCCGGCGGCTGGCTATTTCCAGAGAATTATAAGACCATCGGGGTTTTAAGAAGCTTTTGGCCTTTGGGGCCTTTATTTTCTTTAAAGTTAAAAAGGAGCGTTCCAAAGGACCTATGCGGTAGTATTTAACATCCGGATCGCCAAACTGGGACCAGGCCGGACAGCTTTTGGCCTCAGCTATTTCTTCTTCCGCCTGGGAGCCTTTCATTAAAAACACCCGGCCGCCTTCCGGCAGGATGGGGGCGGCCAGTTCCAGAATGTCTTTTAGCGGCCCGAAATCTCTGGTAATAATTGAATCAATCGGCAGGCTGAAGCTGGCCCCTACTTTATGGGGATAGACGTTAATGTTCGGCAAGCCTAAAACAGCCAGAGCCTGGTCAATAAAAGCCAGTCTCATAAGTCTCGGTTCGGCTAAAATAATGGGCCAGTCGGGTTTTATAATACCTATCGGCAGGCCCGGAAACCCGGCTCCGGAACCTAAATCTAAAACGGGACCGGCTGGTTCGGTCATAAGCCCGGCGGCCGCAGCCGAATCCAGATAATGTTTTAAGATAAACATTTTCGGGTCAGTTCTGGTCAGATCAAGTTCGTCAATATTTTGGACCAGCAAATTGTCCAGACGCAAAAATCTTTGCCACTGTAAATTACTTAAATTGAGACCGGCTAAAGTAAATTCCAGAAGCAGATTTTGGGCTCTCTTTTTGTCAAACAGCATCTTTGTCTCCGGCCCTGACCGGCCAGAGACATAAAAATCCGGGCCGGGCGTATGGTTTTAAAAACTGCTCCGATTACAGAGCCGCTTATTATTTTTGAAGACCGCCACCTGCTTGTTATTCAGAAGTTTCCTGGCTGGCTGTCCCAAGCCGACGGCAGTTCGCGGCCGGATGTTCTGGAATGGGGCCGGAAATATCTGGAGGTCTCCGGCCGCAAACCAGGCCGGGCTTATATCGGTCTTTGCCACCGTCTTGATCTCGGGGCAGGCGGTTTGATGGTTCTGGCTAAAACATCCAAGGCGGCCCAAAGACTGGCGGTCCAGTTCAGGGAAAGGACCGTCTGTAAGTATTACCTGGCTTTGGTTTCCGGTCAACCCCCCCAAGACGGACATTTGGAGCATAATCTCAGAAGGGCTGGCGATCGGACCGTTTTGGCCCTGGCGGGGGAAAAATCCTCCCGGGCTGTCCTGGAATATGAGACTCAAGCTGCCGGGCTATGGGAAAATGAGGCAGCGGCAATGCTTAAGGTGAAACTTATAACCGGCTTTAAGCACCAGATAAGAGCCCAGACAGCCATTTCAGGCTTTCCTATCATAGGGGACAGCCGTTACGGCGGTCGGCTCAATCCCTCCCCCCTGAACCCGGCTATCGGTCTGTGGGCCTGCCGCCTGGAACTGACTCATCCGGTGGAAAGAGTCATTAAAACATTTTTATCTTATCCGGCTGAACTGTGGCCCTGGTCAGCCTGGGCGGGGAGAAGCTGTGAGGAACCGGATGATGATGTTTAAAGGCCTGGAGGGTTTAGTACTAAGGTACTACTGTTTAAAAAGCCGCCGGGCCAATCGCCTTAGTCTGGCTCTTTTGGATAATTTTTTTGCCCGGGCCCAGAAGCCGGAGGTTATTCAAATGGCTTTAGGCTTGAAAGAATCGGAGCTGGCCGTCCTGGAGGGTCTGGCCTTAAAAAAAGACGGCTGGTATCCAATAAACGAACTCTGGCCGGAGAGAGAAGAAAATCAAAAAGGCCTTTTAACTGGCAGGCGGGCCTCTTTTATGCGTCTTGTAAAAAACGGTCTTATAATGGTCAGAGCCTGGTCTAAGCTGGTCCGCTTAAGCGATGCCGGCCGCTTCGCCCTGATTTTAGTCAGCCGTCCGGACCGGCCTCTTTAAACCGCATTATTAAGTTTTAGGAGAGTAAGACATGCTGAAGACCCTGAAAAACCTTCCCCGCCGAGCCAGAAAAGCCATGATGTACTCCCTCCAGGGTTTGTGGGCCGCTTTCCGAAAAGAAGAGGCCGTTAAACTGGAATTTCTCTCACTTTTGATTTTGGTGCTAATTTTAAGTGCAGTGGAATGGGTCTTTTGGAAAAAACTGACTTTAGTGGCCGTCTTCCTTCTGATTCCTTTAACAGAGCTGTTTAATTCGGCTGTAGAAGATATTTGCGATTTAGTTTCCCCGGAGTTTAACCCCAAAGTCCGGGACGCCAAGGACAAAGGCTCGGCTGCGGTATTATTGGCCATTATTATCAGCTTATTGACCCTGTGGGGCTTGCTGTCAATGCCTTAATCCATTACACGGTCCGCCCTAATCTTCAAAGGGAGCATTTATACCGGGACTGTCCGCCAGATCGTTTCTGATACCGGCTTTCTCCATCTGGATTTTCAAAAGTTCCAAAGTCGTCTGGTAAGCTTGCCGGTTGGGATCCAGTTCGGCGGCCCGGCTCAGGTCGGCCAGAGCTTCACTGAAACGGTTAAGACGGATTAGCGCCTGCCCCCGGAAAAAAATAGCCTGGGGATAATTGGGCCACTGGTTAATGGCCCGGGTAAAATCAAAGACCGCTTCCTCAAGCTCCCCTTTCTCTCTCTTGGCCTCGCCCCTTAAAAGGTAACTGACCGCTCTTTCCTTAATCGAAAGGCCCCGGCGTCTGATGATGGAAGTAAAGATCTCAATGGCCTCGTCATAGTCGGCCCGGCGGTAGGCTAAATAGCCTTTTTCCACTGTTTCCACCAAAGACGGGGAGGAGGCGGTTTGGGCCGGGAGTGTTTCAGGCCAGGTCAGCCCCAGAACCAGGAAAATCAAAAGGGCTGTTTTTTTAAGTTTCATTTTTTTCTCCCTTTCGAAAGTCCATTCAGTCTGTAAAGCGGCTGAAAACTAATAGTCATATTCTGCTTAAGCAGAGAAAACAAAGTTTATTAATCTTTGGCTTGTGTTACGCCACCAGTAAGTCCGAACTTCCGCTAAGATTTTAGCACGACTTAACGTATCAGTCAAAACAACAGAAGCAATGAAACAATTATAACTGTTAAATTAGACATCTTTCTTGTTTTATTGCAGTTATTATGTTTTTAAGTTTCGTTTATAGTAATTTACGGTAACAATATCGCAATAAATTAATTTTTTGTATTGATTATTAAGCTGCAACGTTCTGAATTCTTTTGTGACGCAATTGGCCATGACGCCGTTTTTTCCTTTAGCGGCCAGGTTCAGACAGAAGATCTCTTTGGCCTTGCCTCTGACAGACCAGGCATAACTCCTTTCAGCTTTCTCTGTCCGGAAGTATTCTGAAGCTGGGGCAATTATTTAGAGGGCACTGAGGTAAAAGTGACCGGGCGGCCGTGCTCAGAAAGACCGGTCATGATCTGCCGTCTGCCCGGATCGGTCCGAAAAGTGATAATTTATTAGAATAGGCTGACCTTAAATATTTAAGCCTGCCGGTTTTTTGGCCTGACTGATCTGACCTTCAGACTATCCGGCTCAGGATTCTGGCCCGGCCGATTTCCAGACCAGCCACTTCCCGCATATTTTTCTCCTCAACTGCCTGATTGTGGGAATCGGCTTTTAAAGTTACCTGATGTCGCAGTTCTCCCAGGTGGCGGTCGGTGGCTGAGGCCATTTTGGAGTGGGCCATACCGTTGGCTGTAATCAGTTCGGCTGAGGAAGCGTTGTCGCTCATAAAAAACTCCCAGGTATTTTTCTGAAAAGGCCAAAGTTCAGGTGATAAGCCTGTTGTGACCGCAGTGAACAGGTCAGGCGGAAGCTTGACCGGACTCGGACTATATTATACCTCAGTCAGACCCGGTAGTAGTACAAAATGCCGTCCAGATTGTGAACTTTTCTGAGTTCCTGGGGTTCGACTGATTTGATTTGAGCCAGAAGGGTCTGGAGCAAGCAGCCGGCCTGACCCAGATCCTCCTGAGAGGCTCCGCCGGCTGCTTTTAAGTTTTCGGAAATCACGGCGTCCAGGCCTGTGGGAGCCGACTGGGAGTTTTTCAGTTCCGACTCAAAACTTAAGGTCTGGTGGCTGTTGGGCCGTCCCCCCTCCCGGGCGGGACTTTTAATTTGATGGGGTTCAAAGGGCAGTATTTTCATAACTATTTTCCCCAAAAAAGGCTCCGGTTTATTCACCCCAAAAAGATAAAATCTTTTGGACCAACCGGTCCCTGAGCGAAAAAACCAAAAGGCGAGCCGGTTAGCTCTTAAAACCGCTCAAGTAAGTACTGATTATAGTTACTTAAGCTAAAAAACTAGTAACTGACTGGCGGGTGCCGGCCGGAAAACCGGTCGGATTCGGCTGTCCTGGGCCGACTTACTATACTTATCGGCCAGAATAGAAAAACCTTAAGTCTTTTTTCAGAAAAACCTTAAGTTTTTTTTATTTTTTTCAGCCGGTTTCTGGCTTAAGGCGGACGGTTTAAAGCCCTGTTTTTTAGCTTATCGGCATTATCAGAAAAACCTTTAGGTTTTTTTCAGAAAAACCTGAAGTTTTTTTTATTTTTCTCCGGTCAGGGCCAAAGGTTTTGGCCTCAGTCAGAGAGGCTTTTTGGGGAGAATTGAGGGGATTTTTATGAACAGGGTCATAATTAATGACGCCAGGGCAAAACCTACCCCCAGAATAAAGGGAATCCGCCGGTCAAGCATCCACAGAAAACCGCCCACAAAAGGCACGGTTACGGCCACAATATGGTTAACCGTCACTCCCATGGCCATGCTGGGGGCGATATCCGCCGGGTCGGCTATTTTTTGGAAGAACGTCCTGATTGAGACGGTAAAACAAAAGGAGATCTGGTCAATGATATACAGTCCGGCCGCCAGCATGGCATTTTCGCAGAAGACGTAGGCCAGGCAGATAAGCAAGACCCCGGAATATTTCCATAAAAGGAGTTTTCTTTCTCCGACTAAATTAATGGCCAGACCGATATAGGGGTTTAAAAACCAGTTCAGAAGGTTGTTCAAAAGTAACAGAAGGCTCATCTGGGCCAGGGAGAAATTAAAATACGCCACAAGTAAAAAAGTGGCAAAGACACTGAAGATCTGGCGCCGGGCTCCGGAAAGTCCGGTTAAAACGTAAAAAAGCCAGTACTTTTTCCGGAGAATGAGCCCTCTTTTCTGGGCAGGCAGTCCGGAGGAATCGGGCCGGTTAAAACACGACCACACTCCGGCCGCCGCCGCCGCCGCCCCGGCCAGACCGAAGAGAACCTTAAAGTCAAGGCCGGAAAAAACAGTAATGAAAAGGCCCATCAAAAGACTGCCTAAAGCCGTGAAAGACCTCAGGCGGCTTATGATCAAGGGGGCTTCGGTTAAGTTAAAGTACTGGAGCGTTAATGACTGGTTAATGGCCTCAAAATAATGAAACCCAAAAGACAGGATCAAGGTCCAGACAATCTGGCCCCAGAAGCTGGGAAACCAGCCGGTTACGGCCACCCCCAGCCCGCAGATTAAAATTGACAGCGAGGCAAGGGTGCTTTCTTTGAAGACCAGCAATAAGGCCAAAACACCAATCGATAAAAGTCCCGGTACTTCCCGGACTGACTGAATAATCCCGTTTTCCTGCCCGTTTAGGCCGGCTACGTCCACAGCAAAATTGGTGTAAAGAGCGGTCCAGCCCAGAAAAGCCGCCGCCTGAGCCAGGGTCAGGTATTTTAAATAGGCGTAAATAGGCCTATTTTTTATTTCATTTATATCTACCATTATTTTTTTTAATATTAAGCCTAAACTAAAGACCCAAAAGCCGGTGGGATAAAGCCAGAGCCTCGGGAGCCGGACAGGCTCCGCCCAGCATTCTGGCCAGTTCTTTGACCCGGCCTTCATAGGTCAGTTCGTTAATTGAAGTCACCGTCCGTCCGGCATCCGAACTTTCACCTTTAGCCACCAGATAATGATTGCCCGGCAGTGAGGCCATCTGGGGCAGGTGGGTTATGACAAAGATCTGCTGGCGTTTGGTCAGTTCGGCCATTTTAGCGGCCACAGCTTCGGCTGTGGCCCCTGACAGGCCGCTGTCTATTTCGTCAAAGACGAGACTCTGGTCGCTCCTGGGTTCCTGGGCGATCTTTAAAGCCAGCATGAGGCGGGACAGTTCTCCGCCCGAGGCGATTTTGGCCAGAGGTCTCAGGCCTTCCCCCGGGTTGGGGCAGAAGAGAAAGCAAACCTGATCAAAACCTTTGGGCCCTAAACTGTGTTCGGGGCTGACCTCTATTTTTATTTTGATTTTCGGAAAGCCCAAAACCTTTAAGGTTTCCTCCAGATTGCCGGCCAATTTTTCGGCCGCTTTTTGCCTTAAGTCCGACAGCTCGCGGGCCTTGGCCAAGGCGGCGGCCTGAGCCTGGGTCAGGATTTTTTTCAGCTTGCTTATTTCCAGTTCAGATTCATCCAGGCGATTCAGGATGTTTTTAAGTTTACTTTCCTTGCTTAAAACGTCTTCAAGAGTCGGCCCGAATTTTCGTTTAAGTTTGGCTAAATCGGACAGGCGTTCGTCTATGTCCTCCAGGTCGGAGTCTTTCAGGGCAGTTCGGCGGTGGGAGTTTTTCAGCTCCCCGGCTAAATCAGACAGGGCGGCCGATGTGTCGTCCAAAGTTTCGGCTGCCTTCTGGAACTCCGGGTCTAAAGAGGCGATTTTAGAGATAAGACCTTTTAAGCGGTCTAGTTTGGCCAGAATATTGTCCTGGCCAAATTCCAGAAGTTCTCTGGCGTCATTAAATAGGGCAATAAGTCTGGCCCCGGCCCGGTGCCGGTTTTTTTGGTCCAAAAGCTGCAGATCTTCTTCCGGCTGGGGGGCAACTTTTTTTATTTCGGCCAGCTGAAACTCATAGAGCTCTTTTTTGTTCCGGCTGTCTTTAAGTTCCGCCTCCAGGTCGGTCAGAGCCTGGGCGGCCAGTTCCAGTTCCCGCCACAATTTCCCGGTCTCATTTAAGATGCCCTGATGGCCGCCAAAGGTGTCTAAAAAATCAGCCTGCCGGGCCGGACTGGTTAAAGACTGCTGGTCGTGCTGTGAGGAGACGGCCAGAAGCTCCTCGCCCCAGGCCGTTAACTGGCTCAGGGTGATCAAGGATCCGTTTAAGCGGATCCGGTTGCGTCCGGCTGCCGAAACCTGGCGCCGGAGGATGATTTCTTCGGCGGGCGTCAGTCCCTGGGCCAAAAACAGGGAAGCCAGTTTTTCCGGGTGTTCCAAAACAAAAAGAGCCTCTACTTCCGTTTCTTCCGCTCCGGTCCGGACCAGACCGGCGGAGGCTTTCTGACCTTTTAACAGACCGAAAGCACCGACTAAGATGGATTTGCCTGCTCCTGTTTCGCCTGTCAGCAAATTGGCTCCGGGCCCGAAATTAAGGCATAAATGCTCAATTAGAGCAAGATTTTTGACTTTCAGTTCCGAGAGCATGGGGACCTTTTAAAAAATGAGATCAGTCTGTGGCTGTGACCCGCAGGACTTCCTGGATAGTGGTCTGGCCGGCCAGCATAAGATCGAGAGCGTTTTCCCGCAGGGTGGTCATGCCTTCCCGGCGGGCTACGTCTTTCAGCGCCTGGGAGTTTTGGTTGCTTTGCATCATGAGTCCTTTCAGAGCATCGGAAAAGGGCATGACTTCCACTGTAGCCAGACGGCCCAGATAACCGGTATTGCGGCACTCGTCGCAGCCCCGGCCCTGCTTTAAAGTTAAATCCCCGGTGGTGATGAAGCCTAGATCCAAAGCCATTTTCGCAGTTAAGACAAATTCATCCATACAGTAAGGGCAGATCCTTCTGACCAGACGCTGGGCCATGATGCCGACCACGGTTGAGGCCACCAGAAAAGGTTCAAGTCCCAGCTCCACCAGGCGCGTCACGGCCGAAGGCGCGTCGTTGGTGTGCAGAGTGGAGAAGACCAGGTGACCGGTTAAAGCGGCCTGAACGGCGTTTTCGGCCGTTTCCTTGTCGCGCATTTCGCCGACCATGATGATGTCCGGATCCTGGCGGAGGATGGTCCTTATTATACTGCCGAAAGTTATGCCGACCTTAGGCTGAACGGCCACCTGGTTAAACTGCTCATGGATCATTTCAATTGGATCTTCAATGGTCGTGACATTAACCTGGGGGGTGGCTATCTGCCTTAAGGACGAATATAAAGTCGTGGTTTTGCCCGAACCTGTCGGTCCGGTGACCAGGATTATGCCGTGGGGATTGGTCATAAAATCCTGCCACTTCTGATAATCTTCCGGGTGTAAGAACATGCTCTTGAGGTCTAAAAACAGCGCCTCCGGGTCCAAGATCCTCATGACCACTTTTTCCCCGAAGGCCACCGGCATGGTCGAAACCCGCACTTCGGCTTCGGAGTTTTTATGGGATATCTTGATGCGCCCGTCCTGAGGCCGGCGTCTTTCGGCGATATCCAGGCGGGAAATGGTCTTAATCCTGGAGACCATGGCCGGATGAATGACAATGGGCAGGTGATACATGTCATGCAGCACCCCGTCAAAACGCATCCGGATCAAAAGCTCGTCTCTTTTGGGTTCAATATGGATATCAGAGGCGTGGGACTCAAATGCCTCGGCAAAGAGAAGGTCGATTAAGTTTTTGATGTGCTGATCGTCGTCGGCAATTTCGGAGGCGTTTTTCAGTTTAACGTACTGCTCCAAATTGCTGACATCAAGTCCCAGCCGGGAACCGCCGTCGTACTGGTCGGCTGCGCCTTGGACCGAAGAATTAAAGGCGTAGATATCGGTAATGAGTTTTTTAAGATTACTCTGGCTAACTATGACCGGCTGGATCTCCCGGCCGGCTACCCGGCGGACATCGTCCAGTACAGCCTGATAAAAAGGATGGCGGACCCCTACGACCAGTTTGTTGCCCTCAAGGCCTAAAGGCTGGACCAAATGACGGGCGGCAAAAGACTGAGGCAGAACATGGGTAATAAAACCCAGATCCAGTTCCCGCTGTTCCACCCTATGGTACGGCAGACCGCTGTCCTTGGCCATGAGACGGGCCAGAACATCGTCGTCTATCAGTCGTCCCTCGGCCGCCCCGGGCAGGGGCATTTTTAAACTTATGAGGTAATCCAACGGGTCGGTAATGACTGAGGAAGGCTGGGTCGTTTTACCGCTGCGGGGACGGCGGCTGCCGGTAGACAGAGACTCCTGGTAGTTTCGTTTGATATTCTCGGACAGCTGCTGGCCCATGAGGCCCACCTGCAGCAAAAGGTTTAAAAGGTATTCCAGGGTGAATTTGCCTGTAACCGCGTTTGCCATTTTTTTATTCCTATGGTCAGGGTAAGAAGGCCTAACTTATGGGGAAAAGACAGGTTGGCCAAAAAAATCGGAGGCCTGGCCCTCCATTTTATAAATAAGACCCGGATGCCAAAGTTACTGACCAGAAGAACAGGTCCCAGGGTTCCTAATCCTGTGTCGGCGAAAATCATCCGGTCAGTATCCCAGCTTGGGGCTAGACGTATCATCACCGCCAAAAGACGGCTTATTATAGCATAATGTCCGTTTTATTGGTATGGTCAGGGACCTTAAACACTAAATAAAATGGTTCGGCTTCGTGAAACCAAAATTTTTCATCGCGGCAGTACAGTTTTTCGGAGGCTAAATTTTTACTACTAATAGTTTATCCTGTCAGGGCAGAGGGGTGAAAGGTTAAGACCACTGAAACCATTGCTGGCCGTGAAACAGAGCCTTATGTCATATAAAGCGGACATCCGGATTTATCCCGGAGTCGTCCTGGGAATCAGGGAGGTTCGGAAATAGTTTTGTCCTCCCCGGACCCGGTTAAGTTCCCTACGTCCGTGCCGCCCTTTGGCGTTAATAAGGATCATCGGGCGCCAGTCAAACGAAAGAGTGAAATTGCTGAAGGCGGCAGACGGTATTCCAGGGATCGGCCGCTCCGGAATGGAAATAATCAGCCACTGATGCGCTCTTCCTCTTGACCTTTTACGGCCTTTTTTCCGGCTCCCCCGGCAGTGCTGGGCCGCAGCAGGGTTCTGAAGCCAGCTTCGGTCACTGTTTCTCCGGTACTCCCCGCTGATGAGCGCCTTGACAGTCATAGGGGTTAAAAACAACCGGCCGTAAAAATTATCTTTTTACCGAATTTTTGTCTTGACTTTTTGATTTCACAGGTTTATAAATACTGAATCAATTGCCCAAAAACATGTCATAAGAAGATGGGATTAAGTGATTTAAGTTATTTTGGCCCAGCTGGTATTCTATGGACACATACTGCGGTTTGACTCAATAGGCAGGAATTTAAGGCATCTGTTTATGTATAAAAAACTGAAATATACGCAAAAATATTTTACTGCTGACCAATATAAGTTGGCACAATTATTGCTCTCTCTCTCTCTCTCTCTCTCTCTCTCTCTCTCTCTCTCTCTCTCTCTCTCTCTAGTCTTATCTCTAAATACATCTTTAAATAGTTCAAAATCCGCCTTTTTATTGCTTTTACATAACAGTTGTTCAGGCCAGCC
>JAISEL010000133.1 GCA_031264185.1 Deltaproteobacteria bacterium | reverse complement strand
TCTTTTTCGCCGTTTTTTGGAAACTCCAGAACAGAGGCTGGGCCGATGACTGAGACTGTCCGCTTTAATGGCCTGGGATTTAGTTGCAACCGGGGCCAGTTTTTCAGGGTTGCAGCGCCTAAGTGGCCTCAGGTTCGGTTTTCGCGGTCCTGGGTCCCGGCGGCTGCGGAAAGAGTTCTTTGCTGAAACTGGTTTCGGGGCTTTTGAAGCCGGCCTGCGGTCATATGGAGGTCAGCGGACAGACGGCGCTGGTCCCCCAGCTTTTTCATACTGTCTTTGCTTTCACGGTTCTGGACATGGTCCTGATGGGCCGGGTAAAGAAAATCAGGCTGCTTTCCGGTCCTTCTGAAGTCGATCTTGAGGCGGCTTACTGAGCTTTATCAAGCAGCAATTCTAATTTTGCCGAAGTAATCTGTAATTCCCAGCTTAGTTGTGACCACAAAAAGGGTCTAAAGTCTCAACTCTAACTTGGTTGGTATTTCCATCTTCAATATTTTTAATATCTCTTTTTGTTTAGCCTTAGGTTCATATACATGAAGACGATCTTCATAAACGCCGCATGTGACACCTCTAAGTTCAGCTATAAAATCAAGATGTTACGAGCCATTGAATGAGCAGGAATCCGAAGCGGCCTGTGGATAAAAAACTATAGAAAAGCCGGTAAAAAAGCGTAACCGCTTACTGGCATTTTACTGGCCAATGTTTCAAATCGCTAAGGCATTGGCATAATAGCCTAATTTGTTTCATTGAATGAGCCGTTAAGGAGATTTTTGACTATAAAGACATAAGCATTATGGCATTTTTTTCGGGGAAGCCTGGTTTTAATCCGCTTCTTCAGTCGGCAGCTCACGAAGCCGCAGCAAATCCTGACTGTCCAGAACAGAGGTCTGCCCGTTTTTCTCAAAGACGCAGGCACCGATATTTCGCGCCTCCAAATCTACGGCCAAAGAAATGAGGATAGGTTTTTTAGAGGCGCCTCCGTAGTTATTGCTCCGGATCTGGGTCAGCCCGGCCTGGGCCGACTTGAGAGCCGCCGGACTGTCTTTAGCGATTTTCATCTCAATAATGTAATTGTTAGCCTTATACTTTACCTCCAAATCGGCTTGGCCTCGGTTTTTACTGGCTTCAGGACGGACATCAGCTCCGACTGACCACAGACAGGCCTGCAAGACGCTCCGATAGAAATTTTCGCCCTTCTTCAGACTCAAAGATTCCATGAAACTCACGGCCGAATTCGGCTCGTTCACGTCACGCCGCTTTTCGGCCTGCTCCAGCGCCATCCCGGTCAGAACATCTTCGTCCATTTTAACGGAAACCGCATCCTTATGGTCCCGAGAGGACAGGCCTGAGTACAGGCGCATAAAAATGACCAGCAGACCTGGAATATCGCCTTTTTCTAAATATCCGCTCAAATCGAGCCTGGCCTCCAGGGCCAATTCCTCATCAGCGTAAAGATTATCCATAAACAGGGCAGACAGTGCGGTCCGGACTTCAAAGTTGGGATAGTTCAGGGTGTAGGAGCCGTCGCTGCCTTCCCGCAGGGTCAGATAACCGGCCTGATAAAGAAACCCTTTCGGCGGCGTGGCTCCGATCTCTCCCGGCATTCTGGCGAAATTTTTATCTACCCGAACGCCGGAAAACTCTTCCACTGTGAGTTTTTTGTCAAGGAGGAATTTCCGGATAAGACCATTGGAGCCGGATTCCATCCAGTAATTATTAAATTCCCGGTCTTCGAAGAAAAGCAGAGTTGAGAAGGGGTTGTAGACTCTGGTTTTCCCGTCAAAGGAAAAACCGTCGTAGTGGTCTTTGATCTGCTCCAAAAGTTCATTTTCGGTCACCCGGAGCTTTTGGGCCGTTGCGCTTAAATGCGGGGCGAAATTCTCCTCCAGTTCATTCTGGGTCAGGCCCATGAAGGCGGCGAACTCAGAATCAATAGAGATGTCCACAAGATTATTAAGAGGGGAAAAAACTCCCATTCTGGAAAACTTGGAAATTCCGGTGATGAAGACGAAGTCAAGGATCTTATCGTTGGATTTTATTTTAGAATAGAAACTTCGAATGGTTTCCCGGGTTTCCTCAACCAGCCGCCGGTTATAGGTCAGTTCGCTCCTCTGGATAAGACTTAAAACGGGGGCATCGTATTCGTCAATCAGCAGGACGATTTTTTTGGAAGTGGCCTTGCTGACATCCTTCAGCAAATTTGAAAAGGCGCTGGCTGCATCATCCCATTGTAAGGCGACATTGTACTGTTCAGAGATAACCGTCAGATATTTTCTTATTTTTCCTTCCAAAATCTCCAGACTCCGGCTGTTGTCAAATTCGCTCATGTCCAGATGAATGACCGGTTTTGGGGTGAATTCTGAAGTATTCATGAATTTTTCGGCTGTCAGACCCTGAAAAAGATCCTTCCGGCCGGAGAAGAAGGCGTCCAGAGCCGAGACGGTCAGAGATTTGCCGAAACGCCGGGGACGGGCGCAGAAAACGACTTTCCTCCCTTTCGGCAGCAGGGGAAAATATTTCGTCTTATCCACGTATACGGCCTGCCTGACCCGAACTTCCTCAAAGGTCTGTATTCCAGCCGGCAGTTCCGGCAGTTCTGGCTGTTTCAGGTCCATCTAAGCCTCCTTTTGGCCAAAACCTCATGATATTTATTGTTGATATGTTATGGGATAGCTATGCAGATCCACTACTATTACCACGGCACGAAACTCTAAGAGAATTAGCTCAAAACCTGTAATAGAAACGGTATTACAGCATTCTCAGAATTAAATGACGAGGTATATATTATATTACAGCATCGCAGGTTCTTCAAATATAGGCGGAGAGGATTCCTTCGGGCGAGAACACATTCCGCGAACTGTTACGTTTAAATGTCATTTGAAGGCATTAGTTTGGTCCAATAACTATGAAAATCTCTGGTATTATCATTTCCAAAGTCATCTGGTTCAGCGATAAACCGCAGCTGAACCGGAAATTCGATTAATTCACACCTTTCAGTTTTATGGCTGCTGACGACTCCCGGAGCCTGTTGGATTATACGGTTTTAAAGCCTCTAAGCTGTTGATTTTATTAGATTTTTCCTGACCGACTGTTTAGTAAAATATTCAATGAATTCACTGGTTTAGCTGTAAAATCCGTAAGACTCCCAGAAAGTCGCTTAGGTAAACTATGGCCTGTTCACAATTTTCATTGTCTACAAACTCACAGTGATAAGCCGTAAAAGCAGATCCAAAAAATAACAGGGTTGACGGAATTTATTTGTCCTGTCATCAGGAACATTTTTAATCCAGCTGTCTTTATCCTCATTTTTTGATAGCGTTTCTATAAGAATTCATTGTATAAAGCTTTATATTATTATTAATTAGTTTGTTTTACAATTTAAAAACTGTTTAACAGATAAATAAGCTGTCTTTGAATTATATTAATTAAAATAATCACTCTTTTTGATTTATCTCCCATCACGGGCAAACAGTTTTTTCCTGGGCCTTACATGTCTATCTAATTGAGAATAGATACAAATAATCAATAAAAAAATTTTAAGCTAGTTTAGTCATTTTTTTTGAGTTTATTTAGGTAAATATATGTTTATATTATTTTTCGTATGAGCTAATAGATGTTAGTCACGACTGATGAAAAGATGTCATTTGATAAGAAAAAAAACCAAAGGTGGCTTGACGTAACAAAGTTGATTTATAGGTCAAACATGACATACAACCAA
>JAISEL010000030.1 GCA_031264185.1 Deltaproteobacteria bacterium | reverse complement strand
CCGGATACTTTCGAAAGAAGAAATCCGGCAAAAAAAGGAAGAGGCGGTCAAAGAGGCCATGAACCAAATTGAGGAAGGAAAATACGCCCTGAAATTTCAGGGCCGGGGCAGCAAAATCTTTAAGACCGCTCTGGTTATAGCCGGCCGCAACGATGTCCTGATTGTGTTTGAAGAAGCGGATAATTGGACTTTGGAGTTAGATCCGAGCGAGAATTTCTATGGGGTGCCGGAGGTTTGAACTGGCATGTCTTCAAATATTAAGATACAATATCCGAAATAAAAAGTTTGGTATAAAAAATCCCCGGCTTAAAAAAGTCGGGGATTTTTTTACCTAAATTTTTTACATACGCGGCTCAGTGACGTCGGAAATCGTAAATGGTGAGTTGTACTCCCCTGGCCTTTGGTTCCCTTCCTTAATCTCACCTCTGGCCACCAGATCCCGGTACTGGGCGATGTAGTTAAAAGCCCTCTGGTGATAACCTGAATCGGGATAAGCCTCAATAAGACCTTTAAAACGGTTCATGGCAGCCTGGTAATCTTTTCGTTTGAAATAAAACTCCCCAATATAGAACTCATGGCCTGCCAGATTATTCTGGGCCTCGGCTATACGGGCTTTGGCCTGATTGGAGTACTGACTTTCCGGATAGGACTCAATAAGGTGAGCTAAAGTCTGGATGGTCAGCAAAGTGGGCGTCTGGTCGCGATCTACCCCGTTCATACGCATGTAATGACACATCCCCTGCTGATAAATAGCATAGGGCACAGCATCATTGGTGGGGTGAAGCTCCTCAAAACTGCGGTAAGCGCCAAAGGCTTCAATATACTTGCCGTTCAAAAAGTAGGCGTCGCCCAGCTTGAGTTCGGCTAACAGAGCGTAACGGCTGTAGGGGTACTGGTCTTTAATCTGCTGATAGATCGCGGCCGCTTCGTTATAGTCGTCCTCGTCCATCCGCTCCTGGGCTTTGGCCGCCAAAGCCCCAGACTGATCTCCCTCCAGAGCCTCGGTATTGTTTCCGCCGTACCCGAAAATACTTTTTACATAATTGACAGCTTTGCCGCAACCTGACAGCCCGGTCATCGCGGTGACTAAAATCAGAACTGTCAAAACTCTGGGCAGAAAACCCATTGAAATAGGATTGGAAGATTTCACCCCAGTCTCTCCAGTTGTTTAAGATAGTCTTCTTTCTTCTTAAGGCCGACGATCCGTTTGATTTCCTGGCCGCCTTTGAAGACGATAAAACAGGGAATGCTGGTGATCTTAAATTCAACTGCCGGGTTCTGGTGTTCATCAACATTGATTTTGGCAAAATCCAGCTTACCGGCCAGTTCTTGGCACAGTTCTTCCATAATTGGAGCTGCAGTCATACAGGGACCGCACCAGGGAGCCCAAAAATCGACCAGCACGGGAATCTTTTCAGCGGCTATAGCCTGACTAAAAGTCTCGTTAGTCAGGACTTTGATTTCAGCCATAATATTTTAATTCTCCTTGTCGGAAAACAATAACATTTTGAAATTGCTGACAAAATTATTATAAACAGGAAAAATACCAATACTTATCCTAATCTATGGAAACAAGAAAACCTTACAGTATTTCCTGGCTCCAGTCAAGCCATATCTCTATTCCTAGCCAAAACTGACTATTTATTTTTAAAACAGCTAAAATAATTATTAAATATAAGTATATTCGTTTTTATTAGCCTTTGTCGATGCCTTCGCAACAACCTCTTACTTTCAGGAGCTAAGTAATAAAAAGATAATGATGTCAAGTAGTTATAAATCATATTTTTTTCAAGATAATGGACTTTTTGCGAGGCCGTCATTTTTCCCATACGTAGCACAATTACAGAATAAAATATTATTATTACTATATTTTTATTGTATTTTAATAGTTTACCATGACTAAAGATTTCAATTTTTATAATTACATATATTATTATACCTATTTTAAAAAAATAACAAATATTTTTGTCATATTTTATATTTAAAATTATATTTATTAGATAAAATTTTAGCAAAATCAGTGATATTTTGAGCTAAACGAAAAAATCCATAACTTGCTGCGCGTCGGGAAATAATTCCTCTTTTAAATTCTGAATCCACGGTGCGGCATCACTTAAAAGTACTGTTTGTCGATACCAACCATATCCATTTCTCATAGCAAGAGCAAGCATATATTTTTTGAATATATCAACTTCACCGATGTAAAATGCATATTCTCGCAAGCCAATTTTATATTTTCTCTCCATCTTTTTTAAATCAAACCACGTTTTGAAATTATCTTCAGAAAATGCCATGCCTAATTTATATTCTTTACACAGACATCCATCGCCTCCTCCTTTTCTTGTATGCATCATGGCGCCGTCAATTTCAAAATACAATGTATCCTTCTTGATGGTCGCAGGAAATTTTAAATTTCCAGATCCAAAATATGCAAAAACATTACCAGCTTTCAGTGTGCCATTTTTAAGAATCAGAGAGCCAATTGTGTTAGCAACTGCTCCTTATTCTGTGTAGCTTTTAAGATTGAAGTAATATATAATGTTTGACATGGAGGAATTCCATGGCTGGACCAGTAATTTTTACTGCAGAAGAACTCACCAGGGCCAAGATATTCAGAGACTCTCCCAGCAATGACAGGAAACATAGGGCGGGGCTGTTATTACCTCGGTGGATTATTATGATAATCTATTTCTTTATTGATTTTACCTTATGGTGATTTGTTTGTTTCAAAATTATCCGCCGGGGTAATATTCCTTATGATGTCACATGGCAGATACACAGCTGAAGAGCTTGCGGACCTTTACGGCATTGGAGCAGACACTGTTTACGGAGATATAAATATGGTGCGGACCCCCGAATTGGCGGCAAGTAAAGGTGAGTGGGGCGGCGGGCGAAATCGTTTGATGACCTTTGAGGAGGGAACTGAATTCCTTGATGAATGGGCTGAAAAAGCGACCGAAGGCCTAATTGTCACGATGCCGGAGCTCCGTGATGCGTACAATAAAGCTGCGGGCAGAGTTACCCCGCGATCTGCTTTCTATAGACTTTTAAAGCGGCACAACTGGAGGAAAGTGCTTCCTGACACAAGACACCCTGAGGGAGACCCTCTGCTTCAAGAAGAGTTCAAAAAAAAACTTTGCCGGAGGAGCTGGAAAAAATTGTCGTAAAAAACACAAACAAATTTCCGGTTTACCTTATGTTCCAGGGTGAAGCAAAATTTGGGCGAATGTCTGATCCTGGAAAGTGTTGGGTTCCTGTTCCGCACAGACCTAAAATAATGAAAGCCCTTGTTCGTGAGTATAGATATATTTTCGTTGCAGTTTGCCTAAAAACTGGACATACGGGCTATATGGAGTCATCTGACATGAATACTAACAGTATATCCAGGTTTTTGCGTCAAGTCAGCAAGCTCGTCCAAATAAATTTGTTGTAATGGTTGCAGATGGAGCATCCCAACATAAATCAAATAGTCCGGTCATTCCTTCGAATGTATCTTTAATCATTCTTCCTCCTTATTCTCCTGAACTTAATCCAACTGAAAGAGTATGGAATACATTGAGAAGAGATTATTTTGCTAATGGATTCTTCCCGAATTCAGATGTTGCGATGAAGCAAACCAACGCTGGTCTGGCGCAAATGAAAGCAAACAGAGCAGCTCTCCGTAGCTTGACATGTTGGCCTTGGATTACTTCAATTTTAAAAGCAACTTAGAATTATAGCCTCATCATTGACTACAATGGAAGTGTTAAGGGTAACAGCTCTCCGGACAGCCTTAAAATGACTCGTCTCTTTCTCCTAATGGATAATTTCCAGCATAACCGACACGGTCATTTTATGGGAAGGTCAGCAATGCCGAGAGCTTCATTAAGGGGGAAAACCATCTTGCCATTATTCCGGGCTCTCTTAGTTTGTCAGTACCGGCTTTGATGGATGGAACTAAGGCCATCCTGGAATACTCGAATTTACCCTCCATAGTCATGATACTCCTAGAGAAACTTGCGCACGGCATACCCTAAATTTTACTCTTTTTCCTTGATATTCGGTTTTTCATAATATTTGCTTTTTATTATATCTATAAAGTTTAAATTATAAATTAATTAATTTTTATTATCTATATAGCTAAAAACTTCTTTTAACTAGCGAATAGTTAAAAAACTATCATTATTATTCATATTTTAATATATTATATCAAAGTGTTCTCCCGCCAATTTAGAGATTTTATTGTTATTGTAGCAGTCTCCACCCACTTGAAGACTCAGGAAACCGCTCTCGGAGTTCTAAAAATCGCCGAAAACCCTCGTCCCATAAGGGGAGAATATAAGTTCTGATTTCAGTTTGAGTCGTTTAGATCCATCTTCTCCTCCAGCAAAGAACATCCCGCTAAAAGGCGTATAACACAAAATTTTATTTCTTACTGCTTTTTTTGTACACCCTCAGCTTGAATTTTCCTTGACAAAGGCTGACCTTGTCTGATAAATTTTTCCAGAAACAAATTTTTGCTTAAGACCTCGTTTTCAGGTTTTTAGCTGATGCTCATAATTTTAGGGCTGATCACATTAATGAAGGCCCCGGATTTTTAGATCCGGGGCCTTTTTTTCTTGGTCTTTAGGAATCTGTCCATGAGTTATCTGGATTCATTAATCCCTCCCATCCGGGAACACCGCCATCCTGAAACCGCTCTGGCCCACGGCAGCACCCGGCTCGGCCACGGACAAAGGAGAAATACCTGCGCCGTTCTGGCCCAGGCCGAACGGAGCTTTACCCAGGGTTCCATATGCCCTCTTCTGCCAGCCCTGGGCATCATGACCAGTCTGCCGGAAACGGTGGTCCTGCTCCACGGGGCCGTCGGCTGCGGCAGCTGCGCAGCCGGTAACAACGTCAATATACGGGCCGGTAACACCGCCAGAGGCCGAGCTTCAAAGGACGCCGTCTGGCTGTCTACGGCTTTAAACGAAATTAATGTCATAAACGGAGGCGAGGAAAAACTGACCCAAGCCATTATTGAGGCCGAAAGTCTTTACCATCCCAAAGCTATACTGGCCGTTTCTGGCTGCTTACCGGGGGTAATCGGCGACGATATAGACGGAGTGGCGGCCCGGATTCAGGAGCAAGTTACGGCTAAAATCCTGCCGGTCCACTGCGAGGGATTTAAATCCCGCTTTATGGCCACGGCCTATGATGTGGTCTATCACGCTGTCGGGCGGCACCTGATGCCGGCAAAAGCTGTGGGACCCAAAGACCCCAAGCTGATAAACGTCATGAACGTCGGCTCCATGGGTCTTACTGACGAAAAAGAGATCACCAGGATTTTAGGAGAACTGGGCTTAAGGACCAATTTCTTTCCGGTCTTCAGTCATCCGGAAAGCTTTGCCGATTCTACCCGGGCCGCCATGTCCATAAGTATCTGCCCTACCCATGACGATTATTTTTTAAACCATTTATCGGAAAAATACGGCGTCCCTTACATTATCCGCCATATGCCCATAGGCATTAAAAACACCGGCCAATGGATTGCGGATATTGGCCTTAAAATGGGACTCGGCTCCAAGGCCGAAAATTTGATTAAAAAAGAGGAAGAGGAGCTTCTGGCCGCCTTAGATGAGTTTAAGCCTCTTTTTAAAGACAAGTCCGCCTTTGTCTCGGCCGGGGAGTACCGATCTTTGGCTACGGCTTTACTTCTTCGGGAGCTGGGTTTTAAGGTTTTGGGCATCCGATCTTTTCATTTTGACAGCTTTGCCGAAGTCGAGCTGGACAAACTGGAAACCGGAGCCGACTTTGTTTTTAACGTGGCCAATGTCCAGCCCTTTGAAGAGGCCAATCTTCTCAAGAAACTAAAACCCGATATCTTCTTGGGCCACTGGCACGGCAACAGCACCGCCGCCCGCCTGGGTATTCCAACCCAGGTTATTTACAACAGCGGCTACGCCTATATGGGCTATCAGGGAGCCTACGATCTGGCCCGCCGTCTGCACCGAAGACTGGCCAATCCCTCTTTTTACCAGCGTCTGGCCGGGTACGCCCGTCTGCCTTACCGGGAGCAGTGGTACGACAAAGATCCCTTCAGTTTCATCAGGGAGTCGGTATGACCGGAAACTTTATTGAAAGACCCCGCTGGACGTGCGCCTTGGGCGGTGCCTTAGCCGCCGTCGGCAATCTGCCCCAGACCGTACCTATCCTCCACTCTGGCCCGGGGTGCGCCGGTAATTTTGCCTGGACCAATAACGGCTCACTGGGCCTTAACGTGACCGGACCATGTTTGGGACTAAATGTTCCGGCCACCAATATCCAGGAAAAGGAGGTGGTCTTCGGGGGACTGGACCGCTTAAGGGAAGAGATAGAAAACGCTTTAAGCATTATGGACGGGCAGCTGTATTTTGTTTTAACCGGTTGCCTGCCGGAAGTGATCGGTGATGATGTCGAGGCCCTGATTTCGGAATTTTCGGCTCAAAAAATTCCCATAATCTCAGCTTCCCCGGCCGGTTTTAAGGGCGATTCCTACTACGGCTACGAAGAGGTTTTAAAAACTTTAATCCGTTCCTATATCAGGCCGACTCAGGCCAGAGCCACTCGGCTGGTCAATGTCTGGGGACTGGCTCCGGGAGTTGATCCTTTCTGGCGGGGCAATCTGGACGGCATTCGGGAACTTTTATCTCTTCTGGACTTAAAGTCCAATTTTTTCTTCGGCCCGGACTCGGATTTAACTTCCCTGGCCAAAGCTTCACGGGCAGCCAAGAATATCGTTGTCTCCGGCCTTTACGGCCTCACGGCGGCCAAATTATTTCAGGAAAAGTTCGGGGTCGACTATGTCCAGGCTCCTTTGCCCATCGGCGCCTCGGCTTCGGAGAGATTTTTAAAGATTGTCGGCCGGGCTCTTAAGATTCCCGGCCGCAAAGTTAACCGGGCCATAAGTAACGCCGGCCGCCGCCACTATGTCTATCTGGAGCCCATTATTGACGTGTTCAATGACATGGAAGCCCAGCGCCATGTTCTGATCGTAGGCGATGCCAACTACGCTTTGGCTTTATCGGATTTCTTTGCTCAGGATCTGGGCTGGCTGCCGGAACTTGTAGCCGTGGTTAATGATCTGAGCCCGGACAGCCAAAAAAACCTATTGGACTGGCAGACTAAAACCGGCGGAACTGTTCCTGGAAAATTAATCTTTGAAAACCGCCTGTCGGAAATTTCCAAGGCGGCCCTAGAAATCTGGCCAAATTCCGGGGCAAAATACTTTAATTCCAAAAAACCGGTTTTCGTGGCAGGAAGTTCTCTGGAAAGGGAGCTGGCCAAAAGCCTGGGGGCAGCTCACCTGAGCCTGACCTATCCCATCTCCAACCGGGCGGTTCTGACCAGAGGCTATACCGGCTATTCCGGCGGCCTGAACCTGACCGAAGACGCAGTCAGCGCCGTCATTAGCGAACGGTAGGCCAGATTTATGCTTAAAGCACTTTTTTTACCTTTCCTCCGGTTTAAAGATCAGCCTTTCATTAAACCCATAGGCCGACATTTAGCTGTCTTTTCGGTTTTACTGGCCTTAATCCTGGAGATAACTTTACCGGACAGCGGTCTTCATCCTCCGGTTGACCGGCCTTATTTCCAGTATTTTTTGATTATCGCCCTGGCTTATTTTGTACTGTGGCCGATCATTACCATCCGCTCCCAGGTTCAAAAAGCCAAAATTAAAGAAAAGGACAATTTTTACGCCGCAACTTTTTTGCTTTTAAATATCCTTAATTTAGTGACCGCCAAATTTACCCTGATTCCGGCCATCTTCTTTCCCGCCCCGGACCGGATTCTGGCCGTTTTAGTGGAAGATTTCCGTTATTTAATCTTTGACTGCTTACTGGCCTCGGCTAAACTTCTGGTGACAGGCTTTTTCTCCGGAGCATTGGCCGGACTAATTACCGGCATTGCCATCGGCTTTTCCAAACCTTCGGCTTACTGGCTTAATCCGGTTATTAAGATCTTAGGGCCTATTCCGCCCACCGCCTGGATTCCCATTGTCCTGGTGGCCTTTCCGACGACCTGGGCCGGAGCGGCTTTTTTAATTGCCCTGTCTGTCTGGTTTCCGACATCGGTTATGACTTCCAGCGGCATTTTAAATGTCCAAAACGCTTATTTTGAAGTTTCCAGCACTTTAGGCGCCAAAAGAAGCTATCAGATTTTCCTGGTCGGTATTCCGGCAGCCATGCCTTTAATCTTCACCGGCCTTTTTTCCGGAGCCTGCGCCTCATTCTTAACTCTTATGACCGCCGAAATGGTGGGGGTTAAAAACGGTATCGGCTGGTACATCAACTGGCAAAGGGAGATGTTATCATACGCAAATGTCTACGCCGGACTCATTATTATAGCCATTTCCTTTTATTCTTTAATTACCCTGTTTTTTAAAGTCCGCGACCGGATCCTGGTCTGGCAGAAAGGCATGATCAAATGGTAGGTAGCCAGGCGCAGACTATTTATGATTCCAAAATTGTCCCGGAAAAAGAGCCCACCGGACAAACTCTGGGGGTCATAACCATTAAAGACGTTTCCAAAAAATTTCCCCATCCCGACGGCTATGAGGTAACCGCTCTGGCCAAAGTGGAACTGACTGTGGACTCAGGGGAGTTTGTTTCTTTAATCGGTCCCTCCGGCTGCGGCAAATCGACTTTACTGCGCCTTATTGCCGGTTTAGAAACGGCCACAACCGGAACATTGGAACTGGACGGGGAAATTATTAAGGGACCGGACGCCGAAAGAGGTCTCGTCTTCCAGAACCCCTACCTATTCCCCTGGCTCAATATCTTTAATAACGTGGCCTTCGGCTTAAGAGCCCGGAACATCTACAAGCGGGAAAAACATCTCGTCTCTAAGTTCCTGGAACTGGTGGGTCTGGAAAAATTCGGGCGGGTCTACCCCCACCATCTGTCCGGCGGCATGGCCCAGAGAGCCTCCCTGGCCAGAGCCTTAATCAATCAGCCCAGGGTCTTACTTTTAGATGAACCTTTGGGCGCTCTGGATGCCTTTACCAGAATGAACATGCAAGATGAGATCCTGCGCATCAGGGCCGAAAACGCCGTCACCATGGTCATGGTCACCCATGACGTGGATGAGGCCATCTATCTGTCAGACCGGATTGTGGTCATGACTCCCGGTCCGGGAAGGGTAGAAACAATTTTGAAAGTACCTCTGTTCAGACCCAGGGCCAGAAACACGCCCGATTTTCTGCAATTAAGAAGCCGGATCTTAGAGATCCTCCATTTTGCCGGCCACCTGGAAGAACCGGCCTATCAGATCTGACGAGCTTAAGCCAGCAGGTTAATCCAGCGGCCAATATTGATCTACGAGGAAAAATTATGAAAAAAACTCTCTGCCTTTTAATCCTTGGACTTTTCCTGGTCACCGTACAGGGGGCCGTAACTTCATCTAAAGCCGCAGAACTAAAAAAGATAAAAGTCGGCATTAACGGCAACCTATGCGAAGGCCCCACCCACATAGCCAAAGAGCAGGGCTTTTTTGAAGCCGAAGGTCTGGATGCCGACCTCATCAGACTGGCTCCGGGCACAAACTTTGAAGCCATTACGGCCGGCAGCATTGACGTAAGCTTCGGGCTTCTGGCCACTTTGATTCAGCCTCTGTCCAACGGTCTGCCGATTAAGATCACCACCGGCCTCCACACCGGCTGCGACAAAATCTTAGTCAAACCAGATTCCGGCATTAAAACCATAGGCGACCTCAAAGGCAAAAAGATAGGCGTTCCGTCACTGACCTCCAGCCCCATCATGTTTGCCCGCCGAGGTCTGGCAAAGGCCGGAGTCAAAGTGGGAGACAAAGACTCCGAAGTGGAATTTGTGGTCTTCACCAACGCCGAACTGCCCTTAGCTCTCCAGAAAGGAGCCATTGACGCCATTTCGGCCAACGATCCTGTGGCTTCTTTAGCCGCCAGGGAAAATAACCTGGTCATTTTATTAGACTCCGCCAAAGACGCGCCTTTTTCTGAGCAGTACTGCTGTGCGGCCTATGTCAGCGCCAAACTGGCGGCCGCTGATCCTGAAACTGCGGCTAAGTACACCAGGGCCATGCAAAAAGCAGCCGCCTGGATCCAGAATAATCCGGAAGAGACGGCCAAAATCCAGGTTGATAAAAAATACGTGGCCGGCGATCCGACTTTTAACGCCTCGGTTTTAAAGACTTTCAAGTACATTCCTTCTGTCTCCGGAGCTTTCGAAGCTTTTGGCATAACGGCCCGTGAACTTAAAGAGATCGGCATCCTGGGACCCAGGGTTGAGGTGGACACCCTTCAGAATACCGCCTTTGCCACGCTGCCGGGAGTGCCGGACACAGTTGAATAACCGGAAGACGTCCGCCTTAGACGGCCGGATAAGCTGGGTATCTGGCCGTCGGCTCTGTGGGGGTTCACCCCCACAGAGTTTTTGTCTATTAAGCCTCCTGTTCCCCGCCAAAGACCGCCACCCTTATGCCCGCCGGCCTTTTTCCAGGTAATGAAAGATTTTTAGTCAGTTTAAGGACAGTTTTTTAAATTCCCAAATGCTTAAAAAAACTGCTATCATGCCGTAAGCTAAGGCCAAACAGCTAAGTTTTTTACCAAGAAGGAACCGGATGCCCAGATTTAAACTCCCCCCGAAACTGCCTTTTCGCTCCATTGGCATCGCCGGACTGGGGCTTATAGGCGGTTCATTGGCTAAGGCTTTCATGCCGTTTGGGGGACTGGAACTGAGGGCTTTTGACCATGATCAAAAGACAGTTCAAGAGGCCAGAAAAATCCGGCGCTTTAAAAACGTGACCCAAGACCCAGATGAGTTTGCCGCCTGGCCGCTGGATTTAGCCTACCTATGTCTGCCGGTCGGACAAAATATAGATTTAATCAGGCGCCTGGGCCGCCATAAAGTTAAATACGCCGTCACTGACTCCGGGAGTACCAAAGGTTCTACCAATGAGGCCGCATGGGAAGAGGGTCTAAATTTCTGCGGCGGCCACCCCATTGCCGGCAAAGAAGTGGCCGGTTTCAGCCATTCAACTGCCGATCTCGTCAGAAACTGCCTTTTTATCCTGACCCCTGACAGCCGCTTTGGTCCCAGGCAGACCGAACTGCTGGCCAGGCTCAGAAACCTCCATGAGCTTTTGGGCTGCCGAATCAAGCTCATGAGTCCGGCCGAACACGATAAACTCTACGCTCTGGTCAGTCACTTACCCTATTTAACAGCCTCGGCTTTGGCCGGAACAGCTATGAATGTCGGCGGTCCCGAAGTCCTGCCATGGGTTGGGACCGGGTTTAAAGACACAACCAGGGTGGGCGCCTCGCCGCCGGCTAAATGGGTGGAGGTGGTCATTGACAATGCCGAAAATCTGGCCGACGACATTGGATCTCTTTTGGATGTTCTGTCTAAGATGCGGGATATCCTCCAAAGAAAAGATTTTGGCCAAATGACCGAACTTTTGACCGAGATCTCTTCCTACCGGCAAAAGATCTAAAAATACGATTTATAGGGCGTTAAATAATTTAATTTTTTATATTTTTCAGCTTAAGATACAAATTACCCAATAATAGCTGAAAACGGACTGAACAGTTTTTAAGGCCCTGTGGCAAATTTTTCGATCAAGGCCTCAAAAAACCGCAATTTCCGACCAAAATTTCCTTTTAGCTCTTGTCAAAGGTCAAATAATTTAGTAAATTAGTCGGGCTTAAAGACAGACTTTAAGTTATTAAGGCGGGACGTGGCGCAGTCCGGTAGCGCACCTGAATGGGGTTCAGGGGGTCGCTGGTTCAAATCCAGTCGTCCCGACCATATATTTATTAATCTGTATGCTTCATAAATGCCTAATGAAACCAGGGGCTGCAAAAGGCTTTTGCTAAATATAAAGCAAAAGCCTTTTCTGTGTCTATCGGCTGCGGCTCAGTAATTTTCCAAACACACATTTATACGAGTCTTCTGCCTGCAGCTTGAAGACCATCGCTGGACCTCTGTTTTTTGATAAGCCGAAGCCATACCTTATGAAGGAGGGATAACTTTCGTCAGCCAGCACTCAGGCTTTTCCAGAACGACTATCACTAATGAAATCAAGGAAACTAAAGATGGTCCAGCAGCTACTGACAGGCAAAGGACTCTAGTACCCCGTAACCTCTAAATTGATGGATAAAGGCGCCTCAGTTTGATCCGAGCATCTGAGGTTGTAAATTGCCATTTTATCCTGGAAATCCGATTGTTTCTGTCTTTCTGCCAGGCACTGACTTCTCGCCTCGTTGGGTTCAAGCCGGGAATACGCCGGTTCAGGCGCCGGCCGGCCGGCCGGCCAGAGCGCTGAGTTCTATTTCCGCCGTATTCAGCCAGCTTCCATGCTTCGGGTTACAGTGAATTTCAAGCCTTTGAGCCAGGCGGAACGCTTCTTCAGGCGAAAAAGCCTCATAAAACGATGCTGCCGCATGAATATTCAGACTGTCCGTCACTAATGCGGCCTTCCTGGCATCCGGGTATTTGACATCAGGACTGTCCTTCATGAATTCGGCCCAGTCAAGCCTTGTCCTTCTCCCGGCAATAGTTGCGTACCATTGACCGGCTGAGGGTTCAGCAGTCATGAAAATTTCAGAGGCACCTCCCCTGATGTACTAAGCGTCGATTCCAAGCGGTTTTCCAGGTTCACAAGAAATCGGGTTTATGAGTTCCGAAATTAGCTGCCTGTTCGGTTCATCCATGCAGATCACGGGAAACTGAGGGTCGTACGGCCGTTAATAAACATCAGGAACATCTTCCATGGCTGCTGCGAAAGCGCCGCCGGCTTCCGGCGGGATTTTCCAGTACTCACGCAGATGAGGCTTAATTTCGTTTTTTTAGAATCCTTTGGATTGATATGGCTGAAACGGAGTCCGCCAAATTGAGTTCAACAGCCTTTTCAGCCAAAAGGCGGAGTGTCCGCCGGCATCTGCCCTACGGGTGGTCAGTGCAGGCCGTGGCAGTGAGTTCAGCCTAAAAAACACCGTCCGGCTTGATGTCCCTTTGGCTCGTGTATGCAGGCTTACGCTCCAAGGCATGGGAGTCCGGCCTCGGCAAAACGCTTTTTCAGCCGTTCCGTCGTACTCTCTGACACAGCCAGGGAGACTCGCAGACGGACTTGTTCGTCCAGCCGGGGCCGTAAGGCTCAGGCTCACTCAACAAAAGAGTTCCGGCGGAGAGAGCTGTCCTGGAATCAGCCTTCCGGGTGTGTGTCAGGGTGTTCAGCTCTTCTCTTTCCTCAGCGGTCAGTTTGATTGTGCACCTTATTACCATAGCAACGCCCTCAAATAGCGCTGCCTCTTTATTACTCCGGCGGATAATTTTGATAAATGCGAATCATCATACTGTTTAAGGACACAGTGGAATTAAATTTTTTTATTCTTACCATACCATAAAATGAGTATTTACATTGCATTATTTTTATTGCATAATATATGCATGAAAAACATTGAACCCTTCACCACAACAAAAACGTATCCGCAGATGATTAGAGACCGGGTGATAAGCCTTTACCGTAAGAATTTCTCGGCGCTCTGCACCGCTCTCATGTTATTCGTAAGTGTTCCTGCTGTCTGCCGCTGGGCTGAACGATATAAACTCGCTGGCGAGGAAGGGCTGGCGGCAAAAAAACGCGGCAGACCTGCCGGGCCGGGAAGAAAACTCTCTCCTGGACAGGAAGAAGACATTAAAAAATGTCTTCTGAACAGTGAACCAAGTGAATTAAAACTAAACCATTCAGGCTGGTCAGGAAAGGCAGTTTCAGAGCTTATTAAGCAGCGTTTTAATATAGATGTTGCTATTACCACGGCGGATAATTTTGATACAAAAAAATCATCATAAGGTAAAATCAATGAAGAAATAGATTATCATAATAATCCGCCGAGGTAATATCAGGACTGTAGGTGATTATTTGAAACGATGGGATTTTATACCGCAACGCCATATAAAAATTGCATATGGACAAGACCCTGAAAATGTGAAACAATGGTATGAAGACTTTGAGGACATTAAAAGACGCGGAAAGGCAAATGGTTATCAAATATATTTTAGTAATGAAGCTGGCGTACGCACAGAAGACCAAAAGATCAGATCATATGCGCCGAAAGGGCAAACACCTATAATTAAAAGCAGCGGAAAGAGATTAAAATTAAATATTATTTCTGCAATCTCCGCTAATAGTTTAATGAAATATATGACATATTTAGAGACTATGACAGCTAAATTGTTCATCAAATTCATGGACAACCATCAAATTCATGGACAACATTATTAGGCATTCAGCAAAAAAATTTTCTTGCTGTTGATAACCTGAAAGTTCATCACGGAAAACTTGTTCAAGCATGGTTAAAAAAGCAATCCAAAAAAATTGAGCTTTTTTTCTTCCGCCATATTCGCCCCTATTAATTCGTTATTCGCCGGAGTTAAATCCTGATGAGCATTTGAACAATATTATAAAAAATAAAATGCAGAGTCTGCCGCAAGCCCATTCGCGGGATGAACTGAATTCAAATGTACAAAAAATTATTAAACAATTGCAAAACGATCATTCAAAAATTGAAAAAATTTTTGACCATGATAAAATTAAATACGTGAAAGTCAAGGTGAAAAGAAGAATAAATAGATTCTCATAATTATCCGCCGGGGTAATATATGAGAGCTTTCAGGCAAAAAATATACCAAATCAAAATTTCCGGGACAGAAACCAAACCTCGGCTTCGCCGCCAATCATTTTGGCCAGGCAAGCCGTTTTGTCCACGTGAAGGCTCCCTCTACCGATGATTTTTTCGAAGCTCTGAATACCAATAGGCAGAGTTTTCAATCGGACGCCCATAAATTCCTCCGTAAAATCAAACAATGCAACGCAGCCAGTCCATGTCAAACAAACATCAAACCTCCGGTCAAGGCACAGGCTGACTAAAATTTATATTAAAATACAGTCCAAAAATCATGAGGTCAGCCTGCCTTCAATCCTGATTTCCAGGCCGTGATGGCTCTCTTTTTATCGTTTATGACGATCCCGAGAAGATGCGGCTGGCTGTACTGGTCGGCATAACCACTCTCCAGGATCTGGTCAAAAGCCTTCCGGGCCAAGGGAGCGTCATCGTCGTCCTTCCCGGATATTTTAAGCTCCATCACCCAGACCCGGCCCAAATAGCTTACCGCCAGATCAGACCGGCCGCGGTGACCGTGAACTTCGGCTTTGACGTCCAGACCGGCCCCCCGGAGAAACGTATAAATGGAAGAGCGGTAAAGAAACTCGCCGAAATCCAATCCCCTTAGACGCCGCTTAGTCTTCTTATCGGCCGCATCGTAATCGTCAAAGGGAATTGAGGCCAGAATTTCGTTGAATTCACGGATCACGCCGGGGGCGTCGCCTTCGCCCAGGGCCGCCAGCAAACTCTCTTTGACCTCCACCGCTGCCGCCACAGAGCCGAAAAAGCTGCTCATTAAAAGC